>CAZFGY010000027.1:0-11076 GCA_964518465.1 uncultured Candidatus Saccharibacteria bacterium
CAGCGACCTTCTGGACCACAATCAGACGCTCTAACCATCTGAGCTAATCCCACCAGAGACCGTGACTTCATTATATCACCTTTCAGTAAAAAACCAAGCCCAGAGTAGACCTTGCCCGCAGACTTTTTCAGATTGCACGTAACTCACGCACACCCTTCACCTCGTGTTACAATAATCTTAGAAGATTTTAGCACGTTAAGTTTTTGAGGGGGAATTATCTATGTCGTTTCGGCTTTACTTTTTTGCACTTTCTTTGCATCTTCGCCATCATCGTTTCAAAGGACGTACTATGAAGCAGCATTTTACACCGCTGATTTTCAGCTTTCTGACCTTTATCGCTGCCTCTGCCCAGATCCAGGATTACCAAACCCGCGGCGACTCCGCCAAAGCTACTCTGGCCGCCGCAATTGCGGTGTGTGCTGTCGCCATCGCCCTATCGGGACTCCACTCTCTCTTCGGTTACGTTAATCGCGCGCATCACTTTGCCTCCCGCGCGCTTCCTGAGACTCGCACTACCGAGGGAATCTGCGCCTATTTCGATCAGGCCTTCCCGGGCCTTTTCCGCTAGCTTATGCCAAGGCATATTTTAAGCAAAAGCACAATTAATTCATAGAGATTAACAGGGAAGAATCATCATAAACCTCCTTTAGTGCCCGATAAACATGATAAAACACTTGACAAATTTTAGCATGTGTGCTATCATGGAGGCAATGATTGAAGGGTGGCAATTCGGCCACCCCGAGGCATAGAACATTCCTAAAAGGAGGAACATAATGGGTAAGTTGGATTGGTTTTTCAGGAGACCTCTTAGCGCCTCTAAGTCGGAGGCCCCCAGCGCCGACAACGCAGCCCCCAGAAACGATGATGCCGATCTGGACGCCGATCTTCGCGATCGCTATCCGGATCCGCCCAGAGTTCAGCAGCCGCCCGAGGTGACGCCCCCCAGTACGACTCAGCCGACATTTCAAAGTGAGCGGCTGAACTTCGGTCAGGAGGGGACCTTACCGCCGGGGCCGCTCCCCAATACCATGATCATTCAGCTGTTCATGGACAGGGATGGCAAGTACTGCAGTCCGGAAGATGTGTACTGCAGGTGGCTTGCCTACAGGGCGGCATTAGAGGATGCCAAACTTCGCGTTGCCGGAACCGGCATTACTGATGACGGCAACCCCTTCACCACGCCGCTCAGCTTCAGGGAGTATGTAGAACACGCTGGGCTCAAGGCCGTCGCGCGCTTCTACAACTCCAAGAAAGCGGAGATCATCGGCGCAACTAATCCGGCGATCACTCCTTCCGAGGCTGAGCAGCAGTCCGCCCAGGAGGCCCTGAACAAATGGGTCGAGAGCGTCACCGTCGCTCAGGAGAAGGAAGGGACTACTCAGGAAACTGAGCAGAAGGTACCGGCCACAGGCAAGACCGACGGCGCATCCCTGCAGCAGATCATGGAAGAAATTCAGCGCCTGCAGGAGAGCGTCGCCGCACTGACTCCGACTTCGGCATCCGAGGCTGCCGAACAGCCCGCTGTCCCCTCCAAAAACGCCACTCGCCCGGAAAGGCCGTGATCTTTATGGTCAAAGCCTCCGTCGCGTACTGGCCGCGCTCGCCGTCCCACATTTGTGGGGCGGCATTTTTCTTTTTCAAAGTTCTTATGGTTTTATCATTGCGCTTATGCTAGAACAGTTATTTAACTATTGACTTTTTTAAGCATGTGTGCTACAATGGACTCAGTCTGGAAGGATCGTGGGAGCGGTCCAATCAGAGGTCCATTGACAACCGAATCATCTCAGATACAATACCTTTGGTTTGTATCTGTTTATATAAGTCAAAACACTAAGCATGTGTACCGGTCCGCCGGTACCAATCCCTGTTCTTGGACAGGGGTTTGGTACCCCCTGCCCTTTCAATAAAGTTCGTAAAGAATTCAAATAATTAATGAGAAAGGAGCAAGGATCATGAACGCGACATTCGTATTAACGATGCTTTTCATAGTTCTCGGTCTGGCGGCCGGCGCCGCCGCTTTTTTTGCATGCATGTGGCCCGCTGTGGTTGACATCGCACGGCAAAGGGACATCACGCCTTTTGGCGTGCTGCTGAAAATCGTGGTCGGCTTCGGTTTGGCCGTATTGGGGTGGTGGCTGATTACCAACTCGCACCAGTTCGCCAATAACATCTACGATGTGTTCAATCCCGAACCCCCCGAGGTCATCGTCGAGCAGCCCGAACCGGAACCTACTCCGGAAGGCTACCGGGCCGTCGGTGGCTACAATCTGGAACAGCTCGAGGCGATCGCTGGACGGTATTTTTCTGGCAAAGAGCTGGAAGATTTCCGTCTGCACCCCGACATGAGGTCGGACCTGGAGCATTCTCTTGAACGGAACACGAAAGCCTCGGCAAAGTTGAAGGAGCTCGTCGGCTATCAGGCCAAGAGCTTCAATGACGCTGTTACCTACCCGCTGGAAGAAACCAGCGAATGGTACAAGAAGAAAAACTTCAACAACCTGACCGGCACAGCGCGTGAAGAGGCATCGTATTCCCTTCGCAAAGAGCAGTACGCCAACTTCTTTAATCCCGTAGTTCTCCACGCGGTGATGAAAGATTGGTGTGAGGACGATTATGTAACCATCACAAACGATTGGCTGCCGGGAGAATTTAAAGTCTTCCAGCAGTTCTACGACGAGGAAGATGGCAATGGCAATATCGGCCTTGCCAGACTTTTCCCGCTCGCTTCTGATGGCAAAACGAGGGTGTTGAATGATTGGGTATATGTCAACGCCCTGCGCATGATTGCCCTGCATGAGGATATGACTTTGCGTGGTATTGAGTCTCTGAAGACAGAGGCCAATGCTCACCTCAAGCCTCATGCCGAAGCTGACAAGATCAGACCGGAATGGCTGACCGATCCTAAGGATCAGGAAAGCTGGCCTTCGACAGTTTGGGAGTTCCGTGAAAAGAACGGTAATCTTAAACTGCTCAAAGGCTACAACTTGGCCGATGGTCGACCGCTGAGGTTTCCTTTAGAAGACAAGCCTCAGGCGGGCGGTGGCAGTAACTCTAATGTTGCTCTCACCATCAAGCGCGTAAACTATTCTACGGGCAAGTTGATTCATGCTGACGGCAAGACCAACCCTGAGTACCGGCAGTATGCTCCCTACGAGGATTTTAAGGTTAAGACGGAGGTGTACAGCAATTACACCTTCGTCAAAGCCAAAGTCGATGGAGCATTTTGGTACAACGGTAACAAATGGGTGGATCGGTATTATACTGACTATGTTACTGGCAACATGAAGGGGACGAGTCATACCGTAGTACTCTACTATAAGTATGACCGCGATCGTGATGACGACGACGATGATAAATCGAGCAGTTCTTCTAAGCCCGATCCCTCGTCTCCGTCCTCCAAACCTGACAAGCCTGATCCGCCTCCGTCCAGCTCCGACCCGCCCAAGCCCCCGCCGTCCTCTTCGTCTAAACCGACCGACGGCAACGGCGATAAGAATCCGGACGCTGGTCCGGAAGATTCCTCTTCGGGAGTTGGTCCTGGTTCGACAACTGGTCCTGAAACTGGGCCAAAGTTGCCTGAATCGCCCGTATCGGACTACCCTGATCAGAGTCCGAGCTCGTCCTCTAGCGAGAGCAGCAAGCTTCCGGTCGAGCAGAATCCCGATGTCGTAGGGAAGGTTGATGACCTGAAACCCGATGTGAAACCGGAAAATCAACCCTCCTCTACGCCTCCTGGTACCGGGATAACTCTCCCTCCCCCGGAGAGCACCCCTTCTGGTAACACAGGAGGAGGTCCGAACTCCGGAGATAAAACCGGCAACGGGGGTGGCGAACGCGGTGATCTTGGTACCAGTACGGCTACCGGAGATCTGACGGAGCCTCCTCCCGACGACGATTGATATAGTGTTTTGACAGATACCCTTATGGGAGTACCTTAGTCGCCGAGGCCTTATGGCCTCGGTGACTACCCATGTATAAACAGACATTGTGTTTGAGATGATTCGGTTGACGGACTGATGGAGTTTAACAATTTGGACCAGGTAATATTAACTTTTTATTATAGGAGACTATATGAAGAAAGCAGTTAAAACTACTCTTGCCGTCGTAGCTACAGCAGCTGCGGTTGCAAGCGTTGCTTCTGTTCCATCGCTGGTATCAGCATGGGGCGACAACGGCGGTGGTCGTCCAAGTTACACCACCGAAGAAATCAATCAACTCGCCAAAGATGGCAAGTGGCCTAAGGACAAGATTGTCTTCAACTCCATCTCTGACGGAAATATCGGCAACGAAAAGAACTTCGTTGGCGCTCGTTTGAATACTGGCATTAACGCCGGTATGAACAACGTATGGAACGGTACTGACATTACTGTCGAAGACGGTAAAGAGTACATCGTTCGTCTCTACGTTCACAACAATAACCCTTGGGGTAAAGAAGGTGCTGCGAAGAATGTTCGCGTAGCGTTTAACATTCCGACAGCATCTGCTAAGCAGGTTCAGGTCACCGGTTATATTTCCGCTGACAACGCTTCCCCATCTCGCTATTGGGATCACGTTAACTTCAATAGCGATCAACCTTTCCACCTTGAGTATGTTTACGGCTCAGCTTTGCTCGAAAACAACGGGGCAGGTAAAGGTGCTGGCGTAAAGCTTTCTGATGAGATCGTTACGCGCGCCGCTTCGAAAAACGGCATCAATATTGGTTACGAAAAGAAAGATGATGGTATCATCCCTGGTTGTTTCCAATATTCTAGCTATGTTACTATCCGTGTGAAAGCTGTCTTTGACAACGATCACACTGTTAATACACAAGTCAAGGTCCTTGGTAGCGGTACCGGTTACACCGACACCGTCCAGGCTAAGGTTGGTGATAAAGTTCAATTCCAGATCACTTATCGCAACACTAGCAAGTCTGAACAAAAGAACGTTATGATTAAGAACGTTTTGCCAAAGAATCTTCGCTATGTTCCAGGCACCACCAAAGTTTACAATACAAACTTTGCTAACGGTTTGCTGATGGATCAAGATACGATCACTGGTAATGGTTTAAACATTGGTGCTTACAGCGCAAACGCTAACGCCTACATTCGCTTCACTGCGGAAGTAGTCGACAATACGCTTGGCTGTGGTGACAATACTTTGGTTAACTGGGCTCAAGCTTGGGTCGATGACTCTGGCGTACAAGATTACGCTACAATCACCCTTAACAAAGTTTGTGACAATACCCCAGATCAGCCAAACAACCCAGACGATCAAAACAAGCCAAATGAGCTCCCAAACACTGGTCCAGAAGCAGTTGCTGGTGGCGTCATCGCTACTGGTTCGATCGTAACCGCTGCGGGCTACTACATTGCTAGCCGCCGCTCGTTGCGCTAATCGGAGAAGATTGACAGATAAGGTTTAGTTTAGCCCACCCAAGCTAACAACCATACATGTTGATCTGAATTGATCGCTCCATTATAACCTTAAGACCCCTCTTGAAAAAGAGGGGTCTTTTGGCGTCTCAGCCTAGAATGCATATATTCGCGTACTAAAAATTTCCCCGCTCCTGAGTAGAGCGGGGAATAGACCTGGGGGTTGAGTAGATGGAACTAACTGTGATTCCATACTTACTCTAGAAAACGAGGAGGGTTAAGGCGCGAGTTTGCGCCAGTTCATGACTATGGCATGAACAAAGAGCCGAAGATCGAAGCAAAGCGCTTGAAGACTTAGTAGATAAACGGGCACTAATTAATAAGTGTAGCCGGTCCATAACCCACCTTTCTAAACATCCGTAGGCAAGATCGACGGCCCATACTGCTCAGCTTGTGCTGCAAGCGCTGCCTGTATAGCAGCTTCTTTTTCAGCACGCTCCTGCGGGGTTGGATTGTGCTCTTTACGAATCTTCTCCGCAAGCACCCTTACTCTACGGTCTCGCTCTGCCTCAGAAATCTTTCCCTCGGCAAATTCTCTCTTAATAATTTGTTCGGCTTGCCACTCGGAATAGGTAGGTTTAGCACCTTCACGATCGCCAAGCAACTTTTGCCAGTTTAACGGTAAATGCTCACAGAATCTTTTATATGCGAAGTGACATTTCAAACAATAAGTGGGACTTTTATCAAGATCCCACTCACCACATGATGGGCAGTATCCCATAATTAACACTCCTTCTCTCGTTTTTTGTTAACGTGCCTGACCAACACAGCTGACCAAATAGTTAGTTTTATATTACTCTGTTATCCCTAAAACTGCAAGCAAAAGTGTTAAGCGTTGCCACTCTTATCAACGAGACTCATTTGACTCGGGCGTATTCTCTTCTCGATCGCGCTTTGACTCTCCGTCCGTAAGTGGTTCGCTAGTGGTGGCTCGAGGAGAATGATCAACTCTGTATGTGTCTCCTTCAGCGGAAGCACGTGGGTTCGGATAATCAAGTATTTCAGGACCGAATTTGGCGGTAAGATCTGTCGCAGAAATATTTGGATTTTGTGCAATATACAATTTGCGCGCTGCCGCATAGAGTGGTTGCATACGTTCAAGAGTTTCCGGTTTTACACGTCCGGCAAGATTAGGGTTTGACATAGTTTGTACGAATGTTTTTGCAAGCTGAATTAAATTGTCAGCACTCTCTGTCCCGGCAGTAATTCGACCAGCGTCCAGTTCCGCTTTCCAGTTATCGAAGAATGCATCACTAAGCGATGCGACAGATTCACCGCGTACCTTATCACTACCCATAGTATTATAAGTATGCAAATCTTTCATTGGGGTGCCGCCAGCTCCATCCGAAATCATTCTGAATGATCCAGTGTCCTCTGCTTTTAAAGAAGCCATCCACTTGCCATTGCGACTGATGTATTGGCTTAGGCCATTAAATGCCGCCGTACGTTTGCTGTTCCCCTGATCGTCAAAGCCATACTGTCTCAATACCTTTACGGCCACAGTGCGTCCAGTATCTCCTCCGACATCAATTAAAGCTTTCACTACTGCCTGCGCGTGACGTAAGGCCTGATCCTTGGCTTCGGCGTCTCCTTGTGCATCGGCCATATTAACTTGTTGCATGTATTGGTCTAAGGCATTTTGCAAGTTCATTGTACCGCTACTTTCAGTGCCAGAAATATTACCAATATTGACAGTCTTACCATTTTCAGTGAGAGTTCCCGCCCTAATGCTTTCAAAGTCTGCATCGGTCAGTTCCTCTTGCTGTTTCAAACTTTGTGCCGCAAGAGCAGCTTTGATAGTTTCTTCTGTCATGTTCTCCGAGATATACTTAGCTGATCCTTCATCCAGACGCATCTTTTGGTATTTTACTTTAGAGTTAGCAACACGACGCTCCTGACCTGCTCCTAAGAACCTTCCAATGCCCGAATCTTCCGCTTTTTGCACAAACTTGCCAATACCACGCATGCTACGTAGTTTTGTGTTGAATGCATTAAGCCCCTTTTGCCCACTAGTCGCACCCCAATAATCAGCCGCATTAGAAGCACGTTGGTATGCATCAGAACGACGAATAGAACCTGTTGACCACGCGCCAAATCTACTGCCGAGTCCAGAAATCCTATTACCAATATTGCCGGCAAGAGCCAAGGAGCTACGTAGAATAGTCGGGACAAAGAAAAGGGGTATTATTTGCATAAGCATCGCCACTAAAGACTCCATAAAGCCGTTCTCACCTGATTTCAACAAAAGGTTTGAGGCAAAATAACCGCCACCCATCAAGACGCCACAAATCGGGTATACTAATAGTAAACTTGTAAACAACTTCCTCCATCTGTCAAATAAAGATTTTGTGTTTGGGAGAGCATAACAAATGATTGCAACAGGTGACAATACCACCAAAATAATAATACCAGCTTTTCTGACAGCTAAAACTACAAAGAAGAACAATACGGCGATGAGAGCAGAAAGTAATGCTAGCAAAAGTGGTAGAAGCACGGCGCCTGGACTTGTAGCAGCTGCAATCACAAAAGCACCGATCCCAGCTCCAGCCAAAACTGTAGTGCCAATAGTGCTTAGAAAACCAGTAGCGATTTCATTAAGGCCATAGCTAGTATTCCCAGAACCCGTTGAGAGTCCATGAAGCAAATCGTAGAGCCCAGAACCGAGTATATTAGACAAATCAACAGCAATTTGGCACACCAGAAACGATACATTAACCAGAACTGCTACTATAATCAATTTAGGGAGCACCTTTTTAATATTATAGTTGGATAACCCGATCCCAGTTACTTGCGAAAGAATTACAACGACAAAGAAGATAGCAAACAATATATTGGCAAAATCTCGAAATTTCTGCCAGCCCACATAAGGACCATTATTGTTATCAGCGGAGAAAATCGTTGGATCCATAGTAAGCCAGTTATCAGCAATATTTGTATATACGCTCGAAGTGGCAGAACCCACAAAGCTCAGAACGGGGCACAAGATCCAACCAAGCGATGGTGCATCTTTAGTACAGCTAGCCCCATCATCCGGCTTTTCGATCATGTCTGGTGGCACTGGCCGGTCGGTCGTACCAAACTCATCGCCGAGAAGGCTGGGATCAACTTGGCTAAAGTCGAGTTTTTGCAAATCGATCATAATATCCCTAAAGGACATAAGATGCAAAAATTGCCTGTCATTGCCTTTCCTCCCGGCAAAAACCAATGATTTATCCACATCGTCAATACCATAAACCCTACACCACTTCGTCCCGTCCACAGTCATCATATTCCCATCACCAAAGATATATCGGTTCTGAAAGCACTCATCATCACTACCAACACTAATTAAGCGCAGATCGATAAGTTGTTGAAAATATGTTCGGTACATGTAATACAAATCGCTGTCGTCGAAATAATAATCGTTGAAGCGCGCATCCGGGTTATTGGTCAGCCAACGGAGCGCCGTTAAGGCACTACTACTACCAGTTAAAGTTAATTTTGAACTATGTTGTTTGTCGTCATAGGTAAAAGCTTCAACCGAATTATACTCAGGGTCTCCAGTCCCAGATCTATCCGCTTCATATTTGAGAGTAAATGCACCAGGCTCTTTAACTTTGCTATTTAATTTAGTTTCTACCTCATTAAAATCCTGTCCGTTTAGTGATGTCAACAGAGGGTTTGAATTCCAGCTAAAACCAAAATACCCAAGACCTCCATCAGAATCGCTTACATCTTGCTTATAAGCAAGATTGTATGTGTTGTTCATAGTCGTTAAGACGAGCTTCAATCCGCCCCCTGTCCCTTTGGGGCTCGAAATAGTTCCCGGAACTTCTATGGCGTCATTTGCGTTGTTAATTATAATTTTATTAGAACCGTCAACTGGCAAACACAGACCGCCAGAAGTATTTTTGTAGCTTCTGCCATCATACTCATAAGTATAGTTTACCGCAAGACACTTATAGTCAAGTTTTGCGGCATCTGGAGCGTTAACATATCCGAGATTTTCGGCAGACGGATTGCTTGGCTTACCAAAAGCAGACAAAATGCCATTCATTTTCTTGCCAGCACCAACAAATACTTGTTTACAGTTAACTGGAGTATTGTTTAAAGCATTACTTATATTTGTGGGCAGAAAAAAATTTCCAACATCGCTACTGACAATTTTATTAAGATCAAAGATATCGGATGTTTCAAAAGGATCCGTTAAAGCTCCAGAAACATAGCACTGATGCATAGCAGAAACGAGAGTTTTTTGTACTACACTGCTACCATCAGGAGCGGCGTAAACCGGTACAGAAAAGCCAAAGAATACAACTAAAAATAATGAGCATAGAATGCCGCAAAAAACATACGCAGCAACCAACTTATTTTTTAAAAAGTACATCATAGCGCTACACCTCCAATAACCCTGCTAATTCACTGGTTTTTGATATAATTAAATCGCAGAAATTCCCTCGGGTTTCCTCGATATTTTTTAAAATATATTGCAAATTTTGGCTAAGATTTCTGTATTCAGAATCATCATAAAGAGCCTGCTGGCACGTCACATCAAGCCCATCGTTACCAAAACACCCAGATTGATCATAAAAGTCTAATAATGTAATCTGCGTATAAAAATACGATTGCAAGGAATCGCTGATCGTCGCCGCTATACTATAGTTGTAGACCTTTGAATTATTTAAATCTGAAAAAAGGTTTTGAACGACTGCTTCCGCTCCTGATGAGCCAGACAGTATGTATGCAGACGTAATCTGATTCACAATATCAGACAATGACCCGCAGGTCACTAGTATGTCTAGCAGTGCAGTATATTCAGATACCAAGCCAGAAATGTTCGTATTTTTATCTGGTGCAAAGTTTGCGGCATCTAGGAACACATCGTACAAAGTATGCAATTGCTGAAAATAACCATAGCCATCTGCGTAAGTCGAATCACCATTAAATAGCAGCAAGGGATAACCGCCACTTTTTAGCAACGCTGAATCATCACTTGAGAAAGTCCTATCCTCAACCGGGCCATTCATAAGAAAATCCCTAAACTCTTCAAACTTCGCCACGACTTCATTCTTCGCTGTTTCTCCGCCCTTAGAGCTACTAAGCATTACGCCCACCACAGTACCTACTATCGCCACCACAGCTACCGCAGCTGTGATAATGATCGGCAATTTCGAGCGATTTTTGCCCTTAGATTTAGCGCCAAGTTCAATATCCCCCGTCGCTGTAGAAGGCATGGTCGCATTCGCATTCACGACCTGCTCCGCTTCGGCAATTGCTCGCCTTGTCGCGTCAGTTTGCCCGAAAGCTCGCGCTACTCGCTCCTTATCATTCTCACTGAGCGCCGCTTGCCCCAAACGAATATTCTGAGCATCAACCGTCAAATCTGGTGTGCTAAAAATCCCTCCTTGTGTAGCAGGAGTCTCTGTATCAGCATTAACCTGAGGAGCATTCAACTGATCCTTGGGATCATTCTCGTTCGCGTTTCCCTGAGGGGAAGCATTATCGTCTGGAGACATATATACCATTATAGCATAAACTTTTTGAAATCAAGTTTGCTCACGATAAAACACTAAGAAAATATCTTTCGTAGTATAAACTTTACCACAAAAGATATTCTCTCTAAACTAAATCATGGTGGGGGCGGTTGGGTTCGAACCAACGACCAAGCGGTTATGAGCCGCCTGCT
>CAZFGY010000028.1:0-9406 GCA_964518465.1 uncultured Candidatus Saccharibacteria bacterium
TGAGTGTGGAAACGCTTTTGATATGATATTGATGGATTTTGGGGTTTCTTCTCCGCAGCTTGATCAGGCTGATCGGGGTTTTTCTTTTGCGAAAGATGGTCCGCTAGATATGAGGATGGATCAGAGTCAGGAATTATCGGCGGATGTGATTGTGAATAAATATAAGGAGTCGCATCTGATCGAGATTCTAGAGAAATATGGCGAGGAAAAACCGGGTTTCGCGAGGTTGATTGCGCGGGAGATTTGTCATGGTAGACCATGGAAATCGACGACGGAGCTCGGCGAGGCTTTGGCAAAGTATGGACGTGGTGGTCGGGTACATCCGGCGACGCGGACGTTCCAGGCGATACGAATCGCGGTCAACGATGAGCTAGGCGAGATTGAAAGGACATTGCCACTGATCCCGAAGGTGTTGAAACCAGGCGGAAGAGTAGCGATGATTACTTTTCATAGTCTTGAGGATCGGTTGGTGAAGGTATGGCTCAAGGAAGAGACGGGTTTTGGCGAAGAATCGGCACTAGAAATTTTGACTAAAAAACCAATCACTGCGGAAAATGAGGAGTTGTTTATCAACCCAAGAGCGAGGAGCGCTAAGCTACGTGCTGCTAAGAAGAAGTAGAGTGTGGAGACTTGACCGATCTTAGGAGCGAGGACTTGGTAATCTGGACTTTTGGAAGCTGAGTAAAATCAGCTGTTGATAAAAATAAAAACAAAATAATAAAAACAAAGGAGGCAAAATTATGCCACGCCAAATTATCGTAACCAGCAACCGTTCTCGTGCACAGAAGGTGAAGGTTAACTTTGCTCGCTAATTAGATTAGCAAAAAATTTCGCGAAACGCCACGTAAGTGCTTGATGGCGCGGCGTTTCGTGCCATGGGCCATTCGGCTCACCAAAAAACGGTTGTAGAGTTAAACCGAAGAGTTTGTTATCCAAAATACATGACCTTCCCAGAGGGCGCGCGTGGTTACTTATGGCTCTGCCGGGCGATGTCCCTCTGGTCTAAGAATTATATCAATGAAATAGAAATAAAAAGCGAGGAAAAATTTAAATGCGAGAGCAGACCTATACGACGAGGCGCAATGTTGCGACGACGGCAGGAACTTGGTCAAGAAATTACAATACAGTACGTCATACCCCGAAAACACTTGGTACGATGTCAAATGCGATGATTGTAGGGCTCCTAGTCTTAATTGTAGGATTGATTTATGTGGCTCAGGGAACAAGAGCGACGAATTATGACTATGAGCTGTCGGCAATTGAAAATGAGATTTCAGAACTGCAAGCAAAGAAGGAAGATCTAGCGGTGGAGAAGGCGCGGCTGACTTCGATTGCGGCAAGTGAGAATAGCACCGTGGCGTCATCAATGGAGAATGCAACGGTCGGGGGATATGCGGAGCAGTAATCTTTAGCGCGTAAAGTGCTAGGGATTTTGCTTAGTAAATATGTTACAATATAAGCATGAACAGGAATAAAATCCTTCGATTTGGGTTGCTGCTTGTGATGGGGGTGATCGTGGTGAGGCTGTTTTTTATTCAGATTATTCAGCATGACGAGTGGGTCGAGAAGGCGGCGGCACAACAGACTTTGCAAAACGTTCTGAAGGCGAAACGGGGGGAGATTTACATGATGGATGGTGAAGAACCGGTAGTGGTGGTGATGAATGCAACGGTTTATACGGTGATCGTGGATCCGATGGTGGCGGACGAAACGGAAGTGGCGAAGAAGATTTCGGAACTGGTGGGAGAGAAGCAAGTGGCGAAGTGGGAGGATGTGTTTGCGGACAAGACGAGGCGATATTATATCGTGGCGAAAAATGTGGAGCGAAAAACCGCGGAGAAAATTGCTCAGGAAGAGATGACCGGGGTCTGGCTACAGGCGAATACGCAGCGGATGTATCCGGAAGGGACACTGGCGGCAAATGTGTTGGGCTTCGTAAATGCGGAGGGGCTGGGTCAGTATGGGGTAGAGGGAGCAATGAATGAGACTTTGGCCGGGAAGGATGGACTGCTCAGGACAGTGAAGGATATTAATAATGTGGCCTTGTCGATCGGTGATGATAATATCAAGAAGCCGGCAGAAGATGGTAGTAATGTGGTGCTGACGATTGACAAAACGATGCAATACAACATCGAGAAAATCATTGAGCGAAAGTCGAAGGAGCTGGGTTTTGCCAATGTGAGCGCGGTGGTGATGGATCCGAATAATGGTAAGGTGCTGGCGATGGCGAATTATCCGGGGTATGATCCGGCGAATTATGGCAATGTAGAAAGCGCGGCAGCGTATGTGAATCATGTAGTGGAAGATCCTTTTGAGCCGGCAAGTGTTTGTAAGACTTTTACTTTTGCAGCGGGGATGGAATATGGCGTGATGACGGCGGATAAAACTTTTATTAATAACGGACAGACGGAGGTGGATGGGTGGCCGATTAAAAACGCAGAACAGGGAGCGTTTTTGCTTGGACAACAGACGATGCAAACGGCCTTTAACTATTCGCTAAACACTGGGTCGACGCAAGTGCTGAGGTGGATGGGTGGAAGTGAGACTCAGATTACGCAGGCGGCAAGGGAGAGACTTTATGATTATTATTACAATCATTTTGGTTTAGGTAAATATACGGGGATTGAGTTATACGAACTGCCTGGGGTGGTGACGGAGCCGAATGCGGAGATTTATGGAATAGATTCGACTTATGCTAATATGACTTTTGGTCAGAATATGCAAGTGACGATGATGCAGGTGCTGGCGGCGTTTGCGGCGATAGTGAACGGTGGGGAGTATTATGCTCCAACGATTATTGCCGGGACAATGGAGAATGGTAATTTTGTGCCGAGTGAGGAGAAGGGAGCGACGCATCGGGCGGTTTCGCAGGAGACCAGTGCACAGATGCGGGAGATGCTCTATAATACGCGCAGAGCTTGGCGAAATAATGGCTTGGACAAGCCGGGCTACGCGGTGGGTGGCAAAACGGGGACGGCGCAGGCGATTAAAGATGGGAAATATTCTTTTGACGAGACGATTGCGACTTACATTGGCTATGGCGGGACGGAAGGTGAGTTGCCAGATTATGTGATTATGGTGCGGGTCTGGGAGGAAGGCAAGATTGCTGGTGGACAGGCGCATGCTTTGCCAGTGTTTAACGATCTGAAGAATTACGTACAAGATTATTTGAAAATCAGACCGAAAGAATCATGATATAATGGACACTGGATATGGCAGATACTTTAAATAACGAAACGTTTTATGGACTAATTTTGGCTCTGTCGGCTTTCTTTTTGGCGACGTTTTTGACGCCGATTTATACCTTTTTTGCATATAAATATAAGTTTTGGAAAAAACAGAAAAAGGAGACTCTGACAGGTGAGGCTTTGCCGGTGATGACGAAGCTACACGCGAAGAAGTTTGCACGACATTTTCCGACCATGGCGGGGATTATTGGAGTGGTGACAGTGACGATCGTGACTTGTATTTGTAATTTGAACCGGGAACAAACTTGGTTGCCGCTAGTAGGATTCATCGGGGGAAGCGTGGTGGGCTTAATTGATGATATTATTAATGTGTTTGGTAGTGGCAAAGGTGCGGCGGGATTAAGGGCGCCAGTGAAGTTTATTATGATTACGGCGATCGGACTGGTGCTGGGGTGGTGGTTTGCGGTGAAGCTAGGCTGGACGACGATCGAGATCCCGTTTATCGGGGCGTGGCAAGTGGGGACTGTCGGAATGATATTAATCTTTACTTTTGCGGTGGTGGCGACTTCGAATGCGGTCAATATCTCCGACGGTTTGGATGGATTAGCAGGGGGGCTGGCAATGATGGCCTATGGGGCCTATGCGGTGATTGCGCTGTTCCAGGGACAATGGATGCTGACCGGTTTTTGCCTGACGGTGGTAGGGTGGCTATTATCGTACATTTGGTTCAACGTGCCGCCGGCGAGATTTATGATGGGGGATACGGGGTCTTTTGCGATCGGAGCGGGACTAGGGGTAGTGGCGATGATGACGGATTCGTTCTTCTTGTTGCCGATTATCGGAGGGTTGTTTGTGATTGAGGCCGGATCGAGCTTATTACAGATATTTTGGAAAAAAGCTTTTCATAAGAAACTGTTTTTGTCGGCACCGATTCACCATCATTTGGAGGCGAAAGGTTGGGGGGAGGCGAAGATTGTGATGAGGTTTTGGGTGATTGCAGGTGTTTTTGCGATTATCGGAGTGTTTTTGGCGGTACAGGGTGGAATTGTCAGTCTTGAGAAGCCGACGCCACCAGAAGAAGTTAGCCTTGAGGTGGGAGTAGATGCGCAGACATAAAAGCGATCGAGCAATTGGTGCATTGACGGTAGTTTTGCTGGTGACGGGTTTGATCGTAATTTATGCGATTGGTCCGATGCGGGCAAATCTTTTGGGTTATTCGGAGAATTATTTTTTCATTAAACAATTGATCAATGTAGTGTTGTCGCTGGTGGTGTTTTTCGTAGCGTTTAAATTACCTTATCCATTGATTCAGAAATCGGCGAAACTAGTGATGTTTGGCGGGTTGGCGCTTTCGGCGCTGCTTGCGATATTGGCGGCGATTGATAACCCTTTGGCGCGGTGTGAACTGGGCGCGTGTCGATGGTTTAATGTTGGCGGTCTAAGTTTGCAGCCAGCAGAAATTTTGAAAATTGGTCTAGTGCTGTATCTAGCTGGTTTGATGGCCGAGAGAAAAAAGGAGGGGAAGCTCGAGAGTTTGAGTGATTTCTGGGTGCCGTTTGGGCTAGTAAGCGGAGCGGCGGTGTTTTTCGTGGTGGTATTACAGAAAGATCTGGGGACAGGCGTGAGCTTGATGGCAATTATCCTGGCGATGCTATATATGAGCGGAGTGAAATTACGCTATTTTGTGGCGACGGTGGCGATTGTGCTGGCGGGAGGCGTGGTGGCAATTGTGTCCTCACCGCATCGAATGGAGCGCTTGCTAACTTTTCAGAGTGAGGAAGCGAGTGATTCTTATCACGTCGAAAATGCGATGATTGCGATTGGTACAGGAGGATTTTTCGGGGTGGGAGTAGGTAATAGCGTGCAGGCGACGGGGTATTTGCCGGAGTCGATTAACGATTCGGTGTTTGCGGTGATGGGGGAGACGTTTGGCTTCGTGGGGCTAGTGGCGATCGTAGGGAGTTTTATGGTACTACTGATGAGGTTGCTGAAGGATGCAAACCATTTGCAAGATGATGAACAATCATTGATGATGATCGGGATTTTCGCGTGGATAGCGTCACATGTGATTGTTAATATTGCTTCGATGACGGGCTTAGTACCTCTGACTGGTATTACGTTACCGCTTCTAAGCTATGGAGGTACCAGTATGTTGTTTACGGCGGCGGCGCTTGGTTTAGCATTACAACTTTCGTGTTATACTAGTAGGGAACCAAGACAGGAAAAAGTAGTTAAACCGACAATACATACAGCGAAAGAAACACGGAGACGAACGATATGAAAGTACTAGTCGTAGGAGGAGGGTCAGGGGGGCATATTACGCCGGCAGTAGCGGTGGTAAGGGAATTATTAGAGAAAAAGCCCCGGGCACAGGTAGAATTCTGGACCGATCGTAAGTATTATAAAAATGTTGTAAAAATTACAACAGAAATCGGGGTGCGATGGGGGACAAAAGCGATGAATGGAAAGAGGCGTCGAGTCTCTTATGTCCGTGTGCGAAAGATTTGGGCGGGGAAGTTTCGTCGGTATAGTGGGTGGACGGCGATGGACTGGTTGAAGAATTGGCGGATTGTATTTAAAGATCTAATTTTTGGTAATATTGCGGGATTCTTTGGCTTTGTCGGTGGCTTAGTGCAGAGTTTTTGGCGACTGCTGTGGCCGAGCAAACGACCAGATGTGATTTTGCTAAAAGGCGGCTTTGTAGGATTGCCGGTAGGAATTGTAGCGAGTAAATTTCATATTCCATATGTGGTACATGAATCGGATGCGGTACCAGGGCTAGCGAATCGGGTCTTGATGAAGAAAGCGACGATGATCGCGACTGGTTGGGGGAAGATTAATGAAGGTGAAGAAGGCGGGAATACGGTGCGAGTGGGAGTGCCGGTAGCGGAAGAATTTAGGGAAGTGTCAGAGGCACAGCAAAAGAATTTGAAAAAAGCGTTCGGATTTGACCAAGACCGAGCTTTGGTCGTGGTGACAGGGGGGAGTCAAGGTTCGGAGAATATTAATGAAACGATGAAAGAGATTTTGCCGGAGATATTGAAATTTGCGAGTGTAGGACTAGTAGCAGGGCGGAAGCATTATGAAAATATGGTGCCATTGAAGCGCTATGAAGAATGGGACAAGGCAAAATTGAAATCAAATTTCAGGATGTGGGAATTTAATTCGGCGATGTATGATTTGATGGGAGCGGCGGACGTCGTGGTTAGTCGAGCGGGGGCGACGACAATTGCGGAGCTGGCGGCTTTGTCAAAGGCAGTGATTCTGGTACCGTTTGAAAGATTGCCAGGGGGACATCAGACGAAGAACGCGGAAAAATTGAAAGAGCTGGGTGCTGTAGTGATGGTAGAAGATGCAAAAATGCAGCAAAATCCGGGGATTTTGCTGGAAGAAATTAGGCACCTGGTAAGAGCACCAAGAGAGCGGGCGGAATTAGCGAAGAAATTGCACGCCGAAGCAACGCCGGATGCGGCGGCGAGACTGGCGGAAATATTGATTGAGGTGGGAGAGAAGGTGTGAAGCGCGGGCAGACGATCGTCGCGGAGCGGGAGAGAGTAGAGTCTGATTCGGAACGGATGCGAGCGCGGAAGAAGCTGCATCGTAGACACCTCTGGTCGGTATTGTCGGTGCTGATGATGCTGGGAATTTTGGGATATTTGGGTTATATGACGGTAAGGGAAGCCATCGCGGAGAAGACAGGTAAAATTGAAAAACCGCGTACCGAATATGAGGTAACAGTGCCGGTGATTGATGAAGATGGGAAAGGTCAGATTTCGGCCCGGATGAAAGAATATATCGGACGTCTCGAGAAGGATTTCCAGGACCTAGGCTATACAGTGAGACAAGTGACTTTGCCGACGGGGACGAGTCGAGAGCTGTTTGTCGATTTGGTGGGGAAAGAAGCCTATTTTAAGGTGAGTATGGATAGGGACTCGGCGGTATCGGCGGAGGATGCGGTGCGAATGTTAAGATATTTGGAAGAGCGCGAATTGAAAGCGGAGTATGTCGACGTACGATTAGAGGGGAAGGCCTACTTTCGGGCTTTGTAGTAGAGACGGGTTGAAATGCGCTCGGTGGTGAGGAGCTGGTTGAGGATTTTGTGGGTTTCGCGGTGGTGAAGGATATGAAATTGGCTGACGTAAGCCATGCTGTTACGAAGCTCGCGAGAGAGGCGAATAATGCTAAGGATATGTTCAACGTGATGTTTTTTATTGGAATTGGCATAAGATAAATATTCGTTGACCAGGAGGAAGGATTTACGAACGAGCTCGACGCCGATGGTATCACGAGTGAAAGGGTCGGAGAGATGTTTGAACTGGTAATAAATAATAGAAGCCACTTCGCAGATGGCTTCGTAGAGGGCGGGTACCGGGGAAATTGGCATGATGATTTCATTGATATATTTAAGCTCGCGGGTGTTGTGATCGCGAAGTGAGGCAATCTGCTCGTCGGAATAGACTTTGGGGAGCTTATAGAAATGAAGTTCACTAGTACTGAGCGATTGATCATAGAGGATGCCGATACTAATGAGAAGCTCGGAGAGATGTTCGAGAGAGCGGAAGGAAATCACGCCGTCTTCGGAGACGAAATAATGGTCGGTGTCGGGTTTGATCGAGTAGCGCCAATGTAGGCGATCGGCGAGCGTCATAGAAAAGAAGAGGACAGAGCGGCCGGCCATTTTAGCAAAGCCGGAAGTGGAATCATAAAAAAGAAGATGGTGATTATTGATACTTTCAAAATCCATGACTTGCATTTTGAGCTCGCGCTGGCGATTGGCGAGAGCTTGACGGGCGACGCGGTAATCAAATTTGGAATCGGGCGTGTCTTGGTCACGGAGGTTTTCGGTAATGGATTCGATTTCGCGGAGAGTGAGATGCTGGTATTTTTCAAGATGACTGGTAGTGATGGCTCTCTTATTAGTCATAGATGCTAAAATTTTAGCATCTGAGAAAAATGATGTCTAGCATGAGCGGAGTGATGATTTTTGGTGAAAACTAGACTTGCCAGAAGCGGAATGCTAGAATATAATGGTATTGTCTATTCTTCGAATAGGCGCCTTGCAGAATCGTTTTTAGGTCACGGTGCTGGAAGGGAATAACCCGTAAGAGGAGGGTAAAGATGCTTCGAAAAACAAATATTAATTTTAATTTTGCGCCGATGTTATGTCTGGCGTTGTTGGCTTTGCTAACAATTGCGGCACTGAATCCGATCGTAGGCCAGACAGCGAACGCGGAAGAAACGGTAACAGCGGCGGCTCAAGCCGTGGTGAAGCCGGATCTGAAAGACGACATTAACCTGACGATTCACGAGAAGAGCCTGACAGACGTTTTGGATACGAAGGTCAATAATGGTTTTAACACGATTTGGACTGGCGTCGAGACATCAATTGCAAATGGTGATAAGACAACCGATGGCTACGGTATCTACATCGTAGCGCAAAATGGCGGTGACGATGCGCAAACTGCGCTAAAAGGTGCAGATTCGAATACATATCAAATTAATCCAGTAAGTGGTGAAGTGAAATACGGCGAGTTTGCTGATGATACGTGGGGCTATAATTTTACAAAAGTGGAAAGTTTGGATGCTCTAAATTCTTACGAACCCAGCCACGAGGGGATGTATAAAGGTGTGGCGAAACACACCACCGTGCTAGACGAGGTGCGGGGGAACAATCTTAAAACTGTTCAGACCTATGCCCTGACCTTTGGAGCAAAAATTAGCAATCAAGCACCAGCGGATACTTATAAGAATTATGTGACATTGTCGGTGGTGGCAGCGCCAAAGACTATGACAATGGGGCTGGAGTGGTTTGGTCTGCAAGGTGGAACAATGCAAGATCTAGCTACGAAAACGGAATATGCTAATGTGTGCCGAGATTCTAACTATGGCGAGACGGCACGTTTGATCGATAGCCGTGATAATAACTACTACTGGGTAGCTAGACTAGCTGATGGTAACTGCTGGATGACGCAGAACTTGGCACTGGATTTGGTACAAGGTAAAGCAGTAGAGGGATCACAGAAGAAAGCCGACGGGGCTTACGCTGCTTATAGCTACACACCAACCGTTTCGACATTCGCGAATGGCAATGGCATTACTTTACCGACTGGTGTAACGGTCGATGGTAGCAATATGATTAGTTGGAATAATCGTTTCACCTTACCAAATAATGGAAACGCAACCCAATTAAACCATGACGCTTATTATTCTTGGAATGA
>CAZFGY010000029.1:0-9354 GCA_964518465.1 uncultured Candidatus Saccharibacteria bacterium
CTTTAAGGAAGAGATTAAGGAAGACGTCACGCATATTCTGTTTGATGCGACCGGGCATACGCCGATTGTGATACCGGTGATTAATCGGGTGTAGGTTTGTATAGAAACCATATGATATAATCGTGGTGGAGATAGGGGGAGTACATTGACAAATAGAAAGAGAGGTACCTTTATGGGTTTCATAATGCGGTCCAATGATATGTGGGAGAGACTTACCTATATAAATGGTAGGATTGCTTTCGACATTGTGCCAACTTGGCTACGCACGCTCCCGAGGGCAGTAGCAGTTGTGGCGTGGGCAGGGTTTTCGGTTATTTGGATTGGGGTACTGGGACCGATTACTTTTTTGGCGGAAGCTATGCTTGCGCCGATGGTGCTGTGGGAGTCGACGGAAGAATATTCAGGTAACGCAGTGTTACGGCTTGGTAATATGGTGGTGGTGGCTTGCATGATGATTTGTTTTTTTGTGTATTTCAGGTTTACGGGGTGTCTTGATGCTCTGCGGTATTATGTTTTTGGCTCTCGATTTGATCCCGCCACATGATACATTTAATTTTAGATTCCTCTATCTCTTCTATTTTAAAGCCCAGTTCGATATTGAACTGGGCTATTGTCTCCCGCTATTATTAGCACTCTTGATTTTTGAGTGCTAATTTGATATAATGGGCGTAGAGCTTAAAAAGCCAAGGATTTATATGGAAAATGATTTTAGTGAAATGATGAGTCGGTTGTCGGAGAACGCGCGGTTTGCGCTGCAGAAGGCGGACTTGTTCAGCAAAAAATACAATAATGGTTATATGGGGACGGAGCACCTTTTGCTAGGGATTCTGGCGCAAGATGCTTCGATGGGGGCGCGGATTTTGATGCGTTACGATATAACGTTAGACAAGGCGGAAGAGGCACTAGGCAAGCAGCCGGCAGAGGTGAACACAGCAGCGTCGATGGCGATGATGTCGCTCTCAGAGTCGGCGGTTTTAACGATTCGGATGGCTGACAGCTATGCAAGACAAAAAGGTGTGTCGGCGGTGGGAACGGAGTTTTTGTTGTACGCTTTGGTTTGCCAGCCGAACTCGCGGGGGACTTTGTTACTGGCGAAGATGGGGATCGGTGATGAGGATTTGCGCGATGAGATTGAGATTGAACTGGATAAACAAGCGGAACTGGAGCATAATCAGGAAATTAAGGAGCAATATCGCAAGGGTAGCCAGTTGAGATGGCTGAAACGTTATGGTCAGGATCTGACCGAGATGGCGAAAGATGATAAGCTGGATGCAGTGATTGGTCGCGAGCGGGAAATTGAACGCGTCGTGACGGTGCTGAGCCGCAGGACGAAGTCAAATCCGGTCCTGATCGGTGAGGCGGGCGTCGGAAAGACGGCGATTGTAGAAGGGTTGGCAGAACGAATTGTCAAAAACGACGTGCCGGGCGTGCTAGTGGGAAAGCGGATTTATCAAGTTGATCTTTCGAATTTAGTGGCGGGGACGAAGTTTCGAGGGGAATTTGAAGAGCGGATCAAGGGAGTGATTGATGAAGCGGTGGAAAATGATGACATTATTTTGTTTATTGATGAATTACATTTGCTAAGTGGCGCAGGGTCGAGTGAAGGTTCGATGGATGCGGCAAATATTTTGAAGCCGGCGCTGGCGCGAGGGAAGATTCAGTTGATTGGCGCGACAACAATGGATGAATATCGCAAAAATATTGAGAAGGATAAGGCTTTGTCGCGGCGGTTTCAGACGGTGATGGTGGAGGAGCCGAGTGCTGAAGTGACGCTGAAGATTCTCAAAGGTATTAAGGGACATTACGAAAAACACCACGGAGTGGAGATCCCAGATGAAGCGTTGAAGACGGCGATTGTAATGTCGAGTCGCTATATTAACGATCGATTTATGCCAGATAAGGTAATTGATGTGATTGATGAGGCGTCGGCGATTGCGAAGGTGGCGGCGGACAAGAAGGGCGGTTCGGATTATAAAAAGCTGAAAGTGGAAGAGAAAGAGCTAGAAGAAAGAATGCAGGACGCGGCGGAGAAAGAAGATTTTGAGAAAGCTGCGAATTTGAAAACCGAATCGGAAAAGTTGAAGAAAAAGATTGCGGCGATGAAAAAGAAGGGGGCGGAAAAGTTGCCGGTGCTATCTGAGGATGATTTGGCGCAGGCAGTGTCGCTCAAGACGGGGATTCCAGTGTCGAAAGTGCATG
Organism: uncultured Candidatus Saccharibacteria bacterium; assembly: GCA_964518465.1. Classification (GTDB taxonomy): domain Bacteria; phylum Patescibacteriota; class Saccharimonadia; order Saccharimonadales; family Saccharimonadaceae; genus Nanosyncoccus. The sequence continues at coordinate 2,200 of CAZFGY010000029.1, forward strand.
GTTCGGAACTAGAATTATTGGGGCATCTTGAAGACCATCTGAAAAAAGCCGTTGTAGGACAAAGTGAAGCGATTCGGGCGGTAGCGAAGGCAATTCGACGCGGGAGAAGCGGGATTGCGAATCCGAATCGGCCAATTGGTTCATTCCTATTCATGGGTCCGACGGGGGTAGGTAAGACGGAGCTCGCGCGAGTGATTGCGCGTGAAGTGTTTGGTGGTGACAATGCTTTGATTAAGATTGATATGAGCGAATTTGGTGAGAAGCATAATGTTTCTAGACTAGTGGGGGCGCCGGCAGGATATGTAGGCTATGAAGATGGGGGAAAATTGACAGAGGCGGTACGAAGAAGGCCGTACGCAGTGATTCTATTTGATGAGATCGAAAAAGCTCATCCAGACGTGTTTAATATGTTGCTACAGATCCTGGAAGACGGCGTGCTGACCGATGGTCAGGGAAGTAAGGTGAAGTTTAATAATACTGTAGTAATTTTGACTTCAAATCTGGGTGCGGAAGATATGTATCGTGAGAGCGAACTGGGGTTCGTGGCGAAGGATTTGAAGTCGAAGCGAGTACTAGCTGAGGAATATGAAGAAAGTAAAGAGGCGGCGATGCGAGCGTTGAAGAAGGTGATGAAGCCAGAGCTAATCAACCGTCTTGATTCGATTTTAGTCTTCCATCCTCTGGAACATGCCGATGTAGAAAAGATTTTTGATAATTTGCTGGAAGAATTGAAGAAACGTTTGGCGACGAAGGGTTTGGGTCTTGTCATTACGCCAGAAGTGAAGAAATATTTGATTGAGCAGGGCTATGATCCGAAGAATGGGGCAAGGCCGCTGAGGCGGATGATTGAAGATCGGCTAGAATCGTTGATCGCGGAAGAAATGATTGCAGGAAACTTGCAGACCGGTGATATTGCAAAGATTGGTTTGGCACGAGCGAAATCGGCGAAAGGTGAGCGGAAATTAACGATTAAAGTGACGAACGGTTAAAATGCATTCGGATGTAGAAAATAAGAGGATCGAACGGCGAGAACTGGTGCGAGAATTCGCAACAGTGGGAGTGGTGGCGGCGTTGGTGCTGGGGGTGGGACTGTTCGTGCAGAGGCCGGAAGTACGGGACTTTTTTCGTGGGTTTGGATATGAAGAGGAGGCGCACAATCTCGAAATTGAGGAAGCGTTAGAATTGACAGCGGAGGGCAAAAGGATTTTTCGGGCGACACAGCCAGTAGTAGAGACAAGTGCGGCTTTTAATGAGCATTGCACGAATCAGAAGGAAGACGTGGCGCTGCTGGGATGTTATACGGGCGGGAGGATGTATATTTATGAAATTACTAAGCCAGAGCTCAAAGATGCGAATAAGGTGACGGCGGCGCATGAGCTGCTACATGCGGCTTGGGAAAGAATGAGTAAACGTGAGCGGGAAAAACTTTCGGAAACATTGCAGGAAGTTTATGCAGAGAACCAAGATTGGTTTGAGACGGAACTAGGGACATACTCGGACGAATATCGCACGGAGGAAATGTATACGCGAGCGGGAACGAAATTGGCAGATTTGCCAGAGGAGCTGGAGAAGCATTTTGCGCGATACTTTCGGAATCGGGCGCAAATTGTGAAATATTATGAGAGTTATCAGGCGCCATTTCGGGAATTGAAAGCGAAGAATGAGGAATTAAAAACGAAAATTTTGACAATCAAGACGGAGATTGAGCAAGAGAGGGAGGATTATATAGCAGCAGCGGAGCAACTGAATCATGATATAGAAGAATTTGGCCAATGTGCCGAGCAACTGGGATGTTTTGCGAGTGATGATGCCTTTCAAAAACGAAAGACGGGATTAAAGATTCGGGAAGAGGGTTTAAATTCGCAAAGAGAAAGGTTAAATAAGAAAATTGAGGAGAATAATACACGGGTGGCGGAATATCAAGAAAATCAGGCAGCGCTAGGAGAACTAAGCGACGCAATGAATTCACAGGTAATAAAGGAGAAATTATGAAAAATTATTTAGTACCAACAGTGGTGGAAGAAACGGCGAAGGGTGAGCGCGCGTATGATATTTATTCGCGGCTCTTGAATGATCGGATCGTCTTCCTGGGGGAGCAAGTTGATTCGCATACAGCGAATTTGGTGGTGGCACAATTGTTATATCTTGCCAACGAAGATCCGAAACGGGATATTAAATTATATATTAATTCGCCAGGGGGTTCGGTCTACGATGGACTCGCGATTATTGATACGATGAATTATATTAAGCCAGATGTGCAGACGATCGGGATTGGTCTGCAGGCCTCGATGGGGGCAATGCTCTTGGCTTGTGGTGCGAAGGGGAAACGTTTTGTGTTGCCGAATGCACGCATTATGATTCATCAACCGTCTTCGGGAACGGAAGGAAAGATTACTGATCAAGAAATTGCGCTCAAAGAGGGGATTTTTGTGAAGAAAAAGCTGGCGGAAATTTTTGCGGAACGCACAGGGAAAGACCTGAAACAGGTCGAAAAAGACATGGATCGGGATAACTGGATGAGTGCGGAAGAAGCAAAAGAATATGGGATTATTGATGAGGTGATTGAGTAGGAATCATAAGCCTTTTAGCCTACAGTTAGCTATTTCTTGTTTGAAACTCATGTCGGCGCCCGTCTTCACGGGGCCGACATTCTTCGCGATCAGCTTGATCGCTCTTTTAGTTTCTCACAAGAAATAGCTAACTGTAGGCTAAAAGGCTTATGATTGCCACTCTTTTTGTGGGGTAAGTAATTTTTAAAAATCCCAGCCAAAAGTATCGAAAAGCTGGCGGAAGAAATGGCGACTGTTGATATGCGCGTTAGTGCCGATATATGAACGAATACTTTCGGGGTCGCCAGTTCCGTTGGTAGCAAGGCTGTAAGCTGTAGCATAACATCTATGACGGCTACGGCGACCGAGAGTAATGCAATGGGGATGAATTACAGCACCGACAAAGGGTATGCTGTGATCAGTAGATTGGCAAAAGCGTTTGCGCGGGTGGAGGGTAAGGTCTAAATTAGTCTTGAGAAAGTTAGCGATAATATCGATATCGCGAAGAAGTTGGGCTTTTTGAGTCGCAGGGACAATGATAAAGAAATCATCTACATAACGCCCGTAATGGGGGTAACCTAGGTCGAAAACAACGAAACGGTCAAGCTGATCAAGCAAGACGTTAGAGAGTAGCTGGCTGGTAAGATTGCCGATGACGATGCCGCGGCCTTTGGGTTGATTAAACAGGCTTTTGCCATGAGGAAGGGCATCCCAGTCGGAGCGTGCGCCACGGATAGTGATGTCGCGCATAGGTTCATCATGGATGATTTGATGCCAGAGAAACTGAAGAGTGAGATAGAGTTTAGTAAGATCGGCAGGGTGACAATCGAGGTGCCAGTGTAACTCTCGAGGATCTTTGAATTGAAGATCGAGGCCCCAGAGGATGCGTTTATAGAGCAGGTCATGGCGCATGCTCATGAAATAGCTTTGGATGTCAAGCTTGACGGCAATAGCAGGAATGGTGTAATTTCTAGTCACGCGACGGATATGGGTAGCAAGACGTTGTTGGGCATAGAGAGTGCCTTTGTGAACACGACATGAATATGAATCAGCGATAAAATGACGATCCCACCAGTCACCACAAAAATTGAAGAGAAGGTGATGGACAATACGATCGCAAAAGGGGGCGGCGACAATTTCGCGGATAACTGGATCATGGATAATAAAGGCGACGCCACGGCTGGGGTGGTAAGTGCGGTTGAGGATGTTACGACAGAGAATATGAAGATTCTCGATATCGCAAACCTCGAAACGGTGTTCGTCGACAGTGTGACGCTTGCCTCGACGTGCTTCGAGATAAGAATACCAGAGTTTTTCGAGTAGGTAGTGATAAAAGCGCGAATCTTCAGGCTGAGACACGGGAAACCTTGGTGAGACGCTTAGAAGCTTGAGTCGACAGCCGTTCGATGGTGGTAAGATGTTCGAGAATGTGATAGATGTCGCGGTGATGGAGGATGTTTAAAGTGCTGAGATAAGCCATATTATGACGGAGATAAACAGCCAATTTGCGAATTTGTTGCAAGTGTGCGTTTGCTTCGGATTTCGGTGCATTTGCATAAGCAAGGTACTCGAGAACAAGCTGCTGGGAACCTTTGATAATAGGTGGGGCAATGATTTCTCGAGCATAAGTGTCAGAAACGTGCTTGAAGCGATAATAGATGAGATGAACGGCTTCGTTGATGGCTTCATAAAGAAGAGGTAAAGGAGAATTGGGAATAAGCATAGCAGTAATACGTTCTGATTCGCTAGCTATGCGGTCGCGAAGGGTGGCAATTTGTGACTCACTGTAGACTTTGGACAGTTGAAAGAAATGCAAATCGGAAGTGCTAAGCTTAGGATCGGGAAAAATACCGATGTTGGCGAGCTGAGAGGTGAGGCCCTCAAAAGAACGTAAAGAGATGATGCCGTCTTCGGAGACAGAATAGTGGTCGGTGTCGGTCTTGACCGAGTAACGCCAATGGAGGCGTGGAGCAATGAGGGTAGTAAAAAAGACGACGGAGGTGCCGGCGATTTTGACAAAGTTCGCGGTAGAATCATAGCAGAGGAGATGGTGAGTATTGGTGGCCTCGAATTCCATAACGGTGGATTTAATGGTACGTTGACGTTGGCTAAGAGCTTGACGCGCGGCACGATAAAGCGTACGGTCGCTATTTGAATCGCTGTCGCGAAGACCCTCTACGCGCTCTTCGATTTCATGAAGAGGCAAATTAATAAAACGCTCAATTTGAGATGGAGTGAGTTTGGGTTTGTTTGTCATTTTTTTGTAAGCTTATTTTAAGCATATTGTATTATGATTTTTTCAAGCGTCAAGTATGAAAAAACGGGTTTTCTAAAAAACCAGTATTGTCAGAAGCGGAATAGTTTAGTACAATGGGTATGTCTAATAAATTTACAAAATGGTAGTCCTGTTTCTGCAGGCAGCTTGCGGTTCCGTTTGGTATCTGCGCTTTCGTCCGACAAAAACGGCACCGCAAGCACGATGAAGCGCGTCTGAAGATGTAGGCTTTCTGCATTAGGACTTGCCATTGTGAATTTATTAGACACCATTGCGGTGTCGTTTTTTGTAAAACACCGCCCCAAAGTTCCAACTACAACTACCAAAAGGAGGGCCACTATGTACCACAGACAAATTAAATTAATGTTAGGAAGACGAAGCAGTCCTAACATTATTCCTCTTCTTGGTCTGGCGGCTCTCCTTTTGTTAGGTGTAGTAGCACTCAATCCGCTGGCTTTTGGTCAGGTGGAAGAGGCGCATGCTGAGACAAGTAGCGGGACAAACTTGTTGTTCAACGGTGATGAGTATGAGAATCCGGTGATCGGTTTGGCAATTGATGGAACTGATGAAAATAATGTCGCGAATACTTTTATCGATCTGGATAAAGAGGGCGGTTTTGGAACAATTTCGACCAAGGTAAATGTCGAAGTAAGTAAAGTTAGTGGTTTTGGAGTTTATATCAATGGTAATAGTGCGGAGCTTTCGGGTAAGGTGGCTAGTAATACTCTGAAATTAACTGGAGTTGGCGAGAATGTTGCAAGGGATAACTTTGCAGATAATACTTGGGGATATAGCTTCCAGGATATTACTGGCGGGACAGAGTCGGATGCAAAGACGCTGAGCTATTCAACGATGCCAACCGTGAGGACTCGAGTCGCAGAGGTAAAGTCGGAGACTGGTAATGATACAACAGAGGTACGGGCGACGAAGCAGTATCAGTTGGCGTTTGCAGCGAAGATGGGGGCAAATGCGCCAGCTGATGTTTATGGTGGACAGGTCACGGTTTCGGTATTGGCAAATCCACTTCGCGTAGTGACTGGTCTTGCGAGTGTGAGCTACATGCAAGATTTGACACAGTCGATTTGTGCAGAGGCGAAGGTTGGAGAGACGAAACAGCTGATCGATCGTCGCGATGGTAAGACTTATTGGGTAGCAAAGATGGCTGATGGTCCAAATGGTAATGGTAACTGCTGGATGACGCAGAATTTGGCGCTCGATCTGAAACAAGGGACGGCTATTGAAGGTTCTCATTATGATACTAATGCTGGTCGTTATGTAGGATTTAACTATTCTCCAGATGCGTCGACGAGGACACCGGATACTGCGAATCGCTTTTCGATCCCATATAGTGAGTGGGCTGCGAATAAGAGTTGCGGTGGCACTAATAGTGAATCTGATTGTTTGAATAAGTATTCATACTATTCTTGGAACGAAGGTGAGTATGTAGTGATTTATCCGGGCGCTGGTCATGCTGGGCTCTGGATGGGGATGAAGGCTAAGGAAGCTAACGAAAACCTGAATAATACGGGTGTACAAGATGGGCTGTCAAGTTTTGGCAACCGAGCAGCTGTTATTGAAGCTTGTAAAAAGGATACTAATTCTCAGAAGTATTGTGATGATTTGGACAAAAATAGTCCAGTATTGACTAAGTATGGGGTAGTGATGGATGTGAGCGGGCCGGGGTGGACTGCGTCAACTGATCCAGGCTTCACTGCGAGTAATACATATAAAGATGCAACTGGTGCGCAGCAGAACAAAACGGCGGGATGGTCGATTGCATGTACGCAAGAAACGAATGGTAAGTGTGTAGCAGGGGTTTACGACGCACATTATCTAGTAGGAAATTATTATCAGTGGTTAGTTGCTAATGGTTTGAGCGTAGAGGATGGCATGAAGTTGACGACAGGTGGTGATAGCTCGAATAGCTCGATCTGCCCGGCAGGTTGGCAATTGCCGTATAGTGGTAGCTATGGTAGTGATTTGAGTGCAAATGGTCCGACTTATAACGCTGCATCTGGTAGCTTCTTCAATTTGATTAAGACTTATGCTGGTACTGGTTTGAAGACTGGTGGAACGGCAGGAGGTGCGGATTCTGCAAATACTAATAATGGCTATAGTTCGCTTAGCTATCAAGTAGGTGGGTTGACAGGAGATCTTGCGGTTTACAATGGGAAGACTGTTGAACAGATTCTCACAGGTGAACCACTTTACTTCCTCCGCGCCGGGCACGTCAATCCTTGGGCTAGATACCAGCAGGTTCGGTATGTCGGTGCCAATGCCTACTTTTGGTCGTCTGTTGTTAATTCCCCTATCGACGCTCAGGACCTCCAC
>CAZFGY010000030.1:0-8600 GCA_964518465.1 uncultured Candidatus Saccharibacteria bacterium
CGATTTAGCAAACCGTCCCCTTCAGCCACTTGGGTAACCCTCCAATAGAGACATTATATCACAGTTTCACTTTAATTCTAGACTATGTGCTATAATATAATTATGGCAAAAACTTCCACCGGCGCCAAAACCGACATCATCAGTTGGGAAGCCGAAGAATACATCGTACGCGACAAAACCACTTGGTGGTACGTCGGCCTCATAGCCGTTGGCCTCATTCTCGCTGGCATCTCCGTTTGGTTACAGTGGTGGACATTTCTCATCGTGGTTGTCCTCAGCGTGATTTCTTTAATTATTTATGCAATGCGCCCGCCACGCATGCTCCGTTATTCCCTCAGCAACAAAGGCCTCAGCGAAGGTGACCGACTCTACGAATACAGTGAATTCAAATCCTTCGGCATTCTCAAAGAAGGTGAGCATTTCGCTATCATTCTGACTCCACGCAAGCGTTTCTCGCCTCGCGTCACAGTCTATTTCCCCGCCGCTCAGGGCGAAGAAATCGTCGATGCCTTCGGTGGTCGCCTACCAATGGAAGAAGTCAAACTCGATTTACTCGATAAAATGATAAAGTTCTTGCGAATTTAAAAACGCTGGTGTATAATTATAAGCATACGTTATGTAATAAGGTAAAATAAGAGAAGGTGGGAATCAAATGATGAACCAAAACCGGAATAAAGACAATGATTTGCAGCGCGCAATCGACGAAATCACCCAAAAGGGTGGTGCAGGCGCTGCTCCAAAACCAGCTGCACCAGCACAGCCTCCAGTAGGCATGATGCCACCAGCAGCAGCTCCATCAAACACTATGAAGTTGCCTCAGGCACCAGCTCCAGCTGCCCCCCAAATGGCTATGCCCACTGCTATGCCTTCCATGGGCGGTAGTAGCTATGGCCGTCCCATGAGCTACGGCGCTGATATCTCCAAAGTTAAGGAAGCCGCCCTCAAAGAGCTCTTCCCAATCATGGACCGTGTCGAAGTCGATCCGGAGAAACGCTTCCTGCTTTATCAGGAAATGCTCAATTCCATGCGCGACAAGGCCGTCATTGCTCCAGCTTATGAAGCAGCTCGCCAAATCCGCGACGACAAAGTCCGCGCTGATTCTCTCCTTTACCTTATTAACTCCATCGACGAGATGAGCTTATAATCTCCCACGAGATAACCACGAGACAAGACCGAAACCTCCAGCCACCTGGAGGTTTCTTTTTGAATCTTCCCAACCATAACCAACATAATGTTATAATTACCAAAAGGAGCCATAAAAAATACACAGCGATTCTTATACTACACCGAGGACAAATTCCCTACCACCAAATAACATTCTCCCGAATGAACCATCATCAAACCCCACTCCATTACGTTCCAAACCAATGCCCACCAAGAAGCTTAACCATTAGAAGCTAGCCACAATCGTTGCCTCTATTCTCGCAATTATTTTCCTTGGGCTCTTCATCTGGCAAATTACCAAAAAACCTAGTACCAATACCTCAGATGACAATAATAACACCTCATCCGTCAGCGATGAGGAACTCTCCCAGCTCAAAGCTGCCGCTGAGCTTGAAGCTCAAGAAATCACCGTCAAAGAGGTAATCGCAAAAGTTAATGAAAAACTCAGCGCAACCCTCAAAGAAAATGGCATAACAGGCTATATCTATGCCTTTAGAACTTATGATGGCGGGCTCCACAATTATCAAACCACCTGGTACCGACCAGATAATCTGTCTATCGCCGTTCCCCTTAATCAAGATTACGGAACCGAGCTCCTCGCCTCACTCACCATAGAACCTGATAATCCAGATAACAGAGAGCGGCTCAGACTCATCAATTCTCTCATCAATAACGACACCTTTGCGCAAGCTGCCGAAGCTACCTTAATAGAGAACGGTTTCCGTAATGTCGGAGAAAACTACGGCCCAGGCCACTATGCTACCCTTATTAATGATAATACCGGAGTCATCTGCACTATCGATTACACTGGTCGAACATCTTGTGGCTACAAAACCTGGTACGACGAAGAAAAAGCTGCGTTCTCCGACACCCTCGCCAAAGCTTATGAAGCTAGCACCGGCGAACATCCCTGGTCTTACTACCTCTCCGCGAACGCTAGCGATATCGAAAACAGTACCGTCTCACCCTATCAAAAAATAACCGCAAATGTAATAGGTGCTGCTGCCGTCTTCTACCGCACCAGCCCCGACTCTGAGTGGCAATATTTCGGCACCGCCCAAGACGCTTTCGAGTGCAACCTATACAATACCGAAGACAAGCGCAACGCTTTCGCTGGAGAAATTTGTTACAACCACGACAGCGGAGCCGAATTCACCGTCCAGCCATAGCATCAGTATATCATCCAATAACCAACCCTACCTACCACGCTACTTAGACCGACTTCCGCGCCTGTATCGCAAAACAGTCATGATATCGCTGCATCTGCTCCGGGTCAGTCTTATATTCTTGCCACTCTTATAACACGCTCAAATCTTCTATCTCCGCTCATACAATTGTATCGCAGCATCTTCTATATTATAAAGATTTACATATCTCATCTTTTGTGCTAAATTGAGGTAGTGAACTAGGTATCTCGACTATTAAGATATCTGACAATGCAAGAACATTAATAAAGGAGGAAGTTGCGTGGCGTACCTGATGAATTTCCTGAATTGCTCATCTTCTGGTGAGCAAGAGAAAAAGGCATTATCTAGCCCAGAGTTCGCAGAATGGAAAGAGTTACGAAAACATTGTGACACAATGCTTGAAAGGGGAGTGTTTTCTGGCAATAGTTCCAATTTGTCAAATCCGGAAAGACTAGTTCTCAAGAAAGAAAGGAGATTATTCAATGCGATTTGGCAACAATACCAAATCATTCCATACGAAATGCAAGAATCAGCATTGGGAGAAATCGAATGGCATCAAATCCAACATCCACGGAGAAACGCAGCAGAACAACTATACTGGTTCGCTATATCTCCAACCGTAAAGTTGGCAGAAATTAGAGATGCAGCAGAAAAACTGAGCTATATGGTCTTACCAATTCGCTACGTGGATGAAAAAACTATCCACAGTATTGCAGAAAGGCCAGATTCCTGGCGTGGTGGACCTTGGGCACCCGTCAAGAACGAAATCGGACAGATAAAGGCTCAGATTTCAAGGATAGCAGAATACACTAAGCAAGATTTATATATTCTTTGTCCAGCAAGTTTCTACGATTTATGCCAGGCCGAAAAAGACAAAGAACAGCGCGAGGTAATCTTTGGGGGAGAACTGATACAAGCTAAGGCAACTCTGGATACGATTACACGAATCCAGAGAAATTTGTTTGCAATGTTAGAAGGTCACGAGGCCGACACTGACATATGGGAAATTGGTGAGGGGTGTGGATATTCGGAAAGTGAACTGGTGCACCTCAAGATGTTAGTAGAGATAATCATGCCAATCCAGCGTAGCCTGTTTACAATTGCACAAAAATCTCAAGACGTGAGCCCGAAATGGGCACAGGAAGTGTATGAAAAGCATTACGAAGAAGTGTCAAAAATTTTGTGCGAAACCACACAGCAACTGTCTTGGTCGGAAGAGGCACAAAAAGCTCTCAGCAAAATGTATGAGAATGTAAAGCCTTGGAAGATAACCGAGACAGCGACGATTACAGATGTATTAATCTTTGCTCTACCACACGGCACATCATTACTCTACGGAGATGAATTCGCTAAGGTGCTGGCAAATTTCAGCATGGATCTGCCGAAAAGTTTCTACATCGGGAGGGGGTTTTCGCAGTCAAATAGCAAAAACTCTAACGAACCCTACGTCTTTAGAACGCACTTAGTCTGAAACAAGTGAGGAGAGAGAAAAATGGCAAACTTAACAAACTTTTTAGAACCTCGACTAATGGAAAGCGTAGAGACAGCAGTTAGGACAAGAATGGACTATCAAGAATGGCAGAATCTCCGTGAGGCATGTATCTTTTTTCTCCTGCAAGGAATTTTTACTGGCGGAGCATACAAAACACTGTCTAAGCCAGAGAAAGATATTGTCGCAAGAGAAGAACAGATTATCCAGAAGATTTGGCGGGAAGAAAAAATCTTGCCAGCAGAAATGGCCAGCTCAGTGTTAGGAGAAGTGCATGGTAAGCAGGTGCTCCCCTATCAGAGAAAACTGGAGCCGTTAGTAAGATTCTCTCAGTTACCCAAAACAAAGCTGGGAAATATCAGGAATGCGGCAGAAAAGTTGAGCTTCGTCATTATACCGTACCAGTATATTAATCAGGCCGATATAGTAGCCAAGTACGCTGAAACAGGACAACAGGGTTATGCCTGGGAAGTTCAGGAAGGGTTCAAAGCGGTCAACGAGCTCTCTGCAACCGTAAGCACCTGGGAAAAGATTGAACTCTACATCTTATGTCCAATTGGGTTCTATGACCCGTGGCAGGAAGTAAAAGACCTCCAGACAAGGCAAAAGATATTTGGTGGCGAGTTAACATTAATATCGACTATTCTGGGAATGATGATGTCTACACAGAAAAATCTGTACCAAATGTCGAAGACAAATGCCGAAAACATTGCAAGCTTGTCCCGTACAATGGAAGCAAACTTCACGGACTTTAGGCGAACTTTAGACGACATGCAAAATCAGATTAGTTGGCTAAAGAACGAAGTGCTCATTGCGAGACGCGAAGCAGCCGAAGCTAAAAGTACCACTAAACAAGCCGCGGAGACGGCTAGCTATGCTAGAAGTATCGCCAACTACGCAGCTCAAAAAGCAGAAGAGGTTAGCTATAGGCTGGCATACCTGTTAGACCCACTGGTATTCGCGGTGCCACAAGGAACAAACCTGCAGGATGACGACGCAATTGCACGGCTCATGATGTGTTTCGGTGCGGATATGCCCCTGGACTTCTTCCTCAGAAGAGGCTTAGTAAAAGTCGATGACAATGGATATTACGATTCGATTCTGAGAATACTCAAATAAGCCTCCAAAAATGCAAGTTCCTTAAAACCGCTGGTCTTCGGGCCGGCGGTTTTCCACAAAAAAAGCTCCCCAAAGGGAGCTTTTTCTAATAGGCTCTAGTACATCCCACCCATATCTGGAGCCGCTGGAGCAGCTTTCTCCGGAATATCGACGATCAGCGCACCCATAGTCATTGCCGTTGCTGCAATGCTTGTCGCACTCTGTACTGCTTCTTTGGTTACTTTCGCAGGATCAATCACCCCCGACTTCTTCAGATCAACCAAACCTTTTTCCGGTTCCATTACGTTAATCCCCTGCCCCGGCTTCGCCTTCTCCACCTCAGCAAGTAAAGCCTGCGCATTCAAACCTGCATTCTCCATAATATGTACAAATGGTGCCGTCAATGCTTTCTTTACAATCTTCGCACCATTGCTATCTGCCTTCAATTCGGTCGCCAAGTTCACCAAAGTCACACCACCGCCAGTTACAATACCTTCTGCCAAAGCTGCTTTAGTCGCCGCCACGGCATCATCGACGCGGAATTTCTTCTCATCAATTTCGGCCTCAGAGGCTCCACCGACCTTGATCACTGCAACTTTCCCTAGCAATGCTGCCGCACGCTTCTCTAGTTCTTCGCGTTCATAATCTGACTTCGCTAGTTTCGCTTGGCTCTGGATCAGCTCAATCCGATCTGCTACAGCCTGCTTATTTCCCGCCCCCTTGATGATTGTCGTTTCATCTTTTGTCGCGATCACTTTGCCACAAGAACCCAGCACTTCCATACCGACTTCTTCCAGCTTCATCCCCTTATCCCCAGATACCACTGTCGCATCAGTCAAAATCGCAATATCTTCCATGATTTCTTTACGACGATCGCCAAACGATGGCGCCTTCAGTACCAGTGTATTAAACACGCCTTTCAGCTTGTTCAGTACTAGTACAGAGAGCGCTTCACCTTCGACTTCTTCGGCAATAATCACGAGATCTTTCTTCCCGCTACTTGCGCACTGCTCCAATAGCGGAATTAATTCCTGCGCGCTACCAATTTTCTTATCGGTAATCAATACTAATGGCTTATCAAACACTGCCTCTTGTCGATTCACGTCCGTCACAAAGAACGGTGAAGAATAACCCTTATCATAAGTAAAGCCTTCGACGATTTCCTGTTCCATCTCCAGTCCTTGCCCCTGCTCAACCGTCACTACGCCGTCTTTGCCAATCTTACTAATCACATTCGCGATCAGCTCACCAATCTCCTTATCTCCCGCCGAAATTGATGCCACTTCCGCAACTTTCTTATCGTCACCTTCAATTTTTTCCGCAGACTTTTCGATCGCTTTCACAATTTCTACCCCCGCCTCTTCAATCCCCTTTCGAAGCTCCATTGGGTTCACGCCAGCGGCAATCAACTTGTTTGCCTCATTCAAAATGTTATAAGTCAAAACCGTCACCGTTGTTGTCCCATCACCAGCCACCTTGTTCAACTTCTGAGCTGCCGTTTTAATCAACTTCGCCCCGATTTGCTCACCTAAGTTCTCTTCGGTCGCCCCCAAGTCTACTGCTTCCGCCACCGTCACACCATCATGCGTAATCGTCGGTGCACCGTAAGATTTCTCAATAATTACGTTTTGACCTTTCGGACCAAAAGTTACTTTCACTGCATCATAAAGTTGCTTCGCTCCCGAGAGCACTTTGTCCCGAGCCTCTGCCGCATAAAAGATTTTCTTAGCCATAAAACTCCTTCATTAAAGTGTTGCAAGGATGTCTTCTTCCTTCAAAATGATGTATTCCTGCTCATCAATCTTGACATCCGTCGTTGAATAATTTTTATAGACGATTTTATCCCCTTTTTTCACCTGTTTTACGTCTGGACCGATCGCTTCCACGATTGCATATGCCGGCTTTTCTTTTGCTTCACCAAGCAAAATCCCTGACTTTGTAGTCTCCATTGCCTGCTCCTTCTTAGCAACAACACGGTCTTGTAGCGGTTTTAATTGCATAATACTCCTTTCGTATCCCTATCTTAGCGCAAATTATTAGCACTGTCAATACTAGAGTGCTAGTACCATTTTTAGGAAAAATGTGTTATAATTAATAGAGAGGTATACTTGCCTAATCTTAGTACTTTTACACATTATGTCAGGAGGGTCAATATGTTACAAACTAATAGTCACGCCTTTGAGGCTTGGGAACTTGTCCCACACAGCGAAGTCCGCGTCCTCATCCAGGAGGAAACTGACCTCGCCTTTCTCGGTCGAGAAAATCTCAAGATCCTGACCGATTATTGGCAAAGTCAACAAGCCAGTTTACTCACAAAAGCCTCCAGCCTCGACCATCTCATTACTCTCATCGACCAAAAAACTCCCTCAGAAATTCGTGCCCTCGCCACCACATTCGGTCCCCCACTTCCCCCTATTACCAACACTATCATTGGCCAAAGTCTCTACCCCACCGATCTCGCTTCCATCGAACGCGCCGCTGACGCTACCACCTTCAGACTTTGTGGATGGTGCCGTTTTTGCCAAGCCTTCAGCTCCATCTACCACTGTTCCTTGCAAGGTCAATGCTCGCTTACCCCGCTACCTAATCATGTAACTTTCGACACTACTTGTATGATTAGCTACGGCTCCAGCGAGTTTCTCCAGCTTTGCCTCACCAATCTAGGGCTCCAGAAACTCAGCCTTTCCTTCAAGCTTCTCCAAATCAGCGACAAAATCTCCTATCTCCAAACCCTCGCAAAATCCACCCCTAGCAAACCTCTTCTCCCCCAATACCGCCCTAACAATTGGTTCCAAGTCAACGACTCCGTTCGTCTCTTCCTCTCAGAAACCGCCAAGTTCACTCCCGCCAAAGTCACCCTCTATCACGAGCAAGAACCCGATCCCCTCCTCATCGCCAGTCAACCTACCGATTGCTCCATCCGCTTCTCACCTCGTACACCCTTCGCACTCAGCGAGTGGGAATATCAGTACCTTAAGCAAAATCCAGAATATTTAGATTTCTGGTTTAAATGTTTACTCAAGGACAAATTCAACCACCATGAGCTCGACGCTCTTTATAGCGCACTCACGAACCCTAGCTCGGCCTAAACCGACCACCCCCTACCTAGTAGGGGGTTCTTTTTCAGCCTATGAAAAGTAGGCCTCATATACTTCGTCCGCAGCGGGTGGCTTACGTCCACTAATGGAAATATAGCTGCAATTGGGGCTGAAAGCTATGATTGGACAAAGACAGCTAGACATAATACATATGTCATCAACATTTCTATACGTGCCAGCAGGATTGACATTATTAACATTAATCAGCGCACTTTTGCTCGTCCTCTCCGTTGCCTAGTCTCTACTTAGGCTATGGGTATGAAGGAAGTTGAAGAATATACTTCCTCCGCGCCGGGCGTATACTTCCTTCAGTTCTATATCAACAAGTTTATGATATTAACTGCGCCGCACGCCTTTGGTCTTCTATCGTGTATTCTGCAACTCACGCTCAAAACCACTACTTTAGTCATTGGTTAATCTCTCTATCTAACATTTCTGATCGCTTCTACGCCTTCTCCCTCCGTTGCCTCTTGCTAGGCTGATCTATGGAAAAGAGTGATGCAATGTGACTCTCTCATACCTATAGCCTAAGTAGAGACTAGGCAACGGAGAGAAATACCATAA
>CAZFGY010000031.1:0-8383 GCA_964518465.1 uncultured Candidatus Saccharibacteria bacterium
CCTTAGTCAGATAAGCCTGATGCCGTGCATAATTCGATACCCAGTTATAGTCAAAAGTCGTAGTTTCCTTAAAAATCTCTGGATCAGGATAAAACGTCACCGAAGTCCCCGAACCATCGCTCTCCCCCACGATCTCGAGACCCTTCCCCTTCGTCTTTCCCCGTTCAAACTCAACATGATGAATCTTGCCGTTCTTCCTCACCTCGGCAATCATCTTCGTACTGAGGGCGTTTACCACGCTCGAACCTACACCGTGTAGACCAGAAGAAACCTTATAGCCACCGCCTCCGAATTTACCACCAGCATTTAGAACTGTCAGTACCGTCTCCAGCGTTGATTTACCGGTCTTTGGGTGAATATCTACCGGAATCCCGCGACCGTTATCATCGACCCGAATCCCCCCATCCGCCAAAATCGTAATATCAACCTTAGTCGCAAATCCCGCAATCGCCTCATCGATCGAGTTATCCGCAATCTCTTTCAAAAGATGATGTAAGCCATCGAAGCCCGTCGAACCAATATACATTCCCGGACGAATCCGCACATGCTCCAACCCCTCCAAGACTTGGATCTGCGAACTATCATACTCATGCCCATCACTTGTTTGTTTTCCAGCCATTCGACGTACCTCAGCTTTTACATTACCTCTATATTCTAGCGCAAATCACGCTTCAAATCAAGGGTAAAACGCTTATTTCACCTGCTCCAGACCTGTAAAAGTCATAGTTCCCCCTCTACAACCCCTCCAAGACCCCCATTCTGCTCACCCTTGTTATACCACCCTGCATCAAGCTTACTACGCCCCAAATCGCCCCTCCGAGCGCCACAAGACCTATTAGCACTAGCAGAATCATCATCCAGATGGGCATTTTACGTCGCTTTTGCATCTCTAGATGCTCTGCTTCGGCTCGCGTTTCTAAGGGCTCATTGGCCTCTGCCACGAGCAAATCCGCTGCTTCAGCATCATCTACCAGAGGCATCTGCTCGACCTGGTCCTCAATTTTTGCACCTGACTCTTCCTCGTCTACCTTTTCCCGCAAATCGTCATCCATTTTGCTCCTCCTTTGGCTTTATTTTTGCTTTTTTACGCTTCCAAGCTTCCAAAAAATCCTCTTCTCCGACCGGTTCATCCTGCACCTCTTCTAGCTTACCGATCGGTCCTAAAGGCCCATCTGTTTTCTCATGCTTAGCCGCCTTCTCCTCTACTTGCCATCTCTTCTGGATCTCTTTCTCGACTTCCTCACGGGTTTTCGCAAATCTCGCCGCCGAATAAGTCTTCATCGTCTCTAATAACTCTGCATTCGCCTCCCCCATCGGCGGTAAGAGATTAATTGTAAACGGCGCCGTCGGCAAATCGAACATCATCACTTTCGTGATTGCCTGATAATTCCCCTGTTTCGTCAGATCTTCCGCCGTAAACACCGGCATGAAAGCCTTTTCCATCAACTCCGCGTCCGTCACACCAAGCCGCCCCGACATGATCGTCCCTACGTTACCCAGAATCGCCTCACGAATCTTATCCGTTAGCTGAGTCATAAACTGATTCGCCAAAAATAGATTCAATCTATACTTTCTCGCCTCACTCAAGATACTCTCAAAGCTATCCGTCGCAAAATTCTGAAACTCATCCACAAACAGACAAAAATCCTGCCGTTCCTTCTCTGGTATATCGGCCCTGCTCATCGCCGCCTGCTGGAATTTCATCACCAAAATCATCCCTAGCAGATTACTATTAATATCTCCTAGACGCCCCTTTGACAAATTCACTAGGAAGATTTTCTTATTGTCCATAATTTCTCGGATATTAAAACCGCTCTTGGTTTGTCCCAAGATATTACGCATGGTAGTATTCGACAAGAATGGCCCCCACTTCGAAGCAAACCAAGTAATCACCTCACCCGCATCATTTGATTTCTGGCTCGCCGGAAACTCCTTCGTCCAATAATCATACACTGCCTTATCTGTTACATATTTCAACTTACTCTTCACAAACTCTGGGTCCGTAAAACACTGCGGAATATCAATAAACGTCGCCCCGTGCGGGTCCGACATCAAAAGCAGTGCTGCATTACGGAACATATGCTGCCCACGCGGCCCGAAAAATCCCTGATTGCTCGGATCAAACAGGCTCTGCAGCATATTAATTCCCTCCTGCACAATGAAATCCTTCTGATCAGGAGTATTAAATTCGAACATATTCATCCCAATCGGATGCTCAATATCCGCCGGATCAAAGTAAATTACATCGTCGATCCGTTCTTTTGGTACCTTACTTAGCAAAAGCTCCGCTGCATCGCCATGTGGATCAATAAAAGCAAACCCTCTCCCCTCGCACATATCTTGATACGCAATATTCGTCAACAATACCGACTTACCCATACCAGTCGAACCAATCACATACGTATGACGACGACGATCATTTTCTGATAGTCTAATCTCTTTCTTCTCCCCCCGAAACTCATTCACCCCTAGAATTACTCCCTCTTTCGTCAATTTCGCTGGACCTTCTACCTGCTTAGTAGCCTGTCGTTCGACCTGCGAGGTCGGAATCGCGTTCTGCGCCGGCAAATGGAACATCGAAGCCAGCTCAACACTGTTCAAAATATTTGTTCGTTCTTTCCCTGTAAAAATCCTAAAAATATATTCAACAGCCAGTTTTTTCGTGTCTTTTCGCTCCTTATATTCAAAACCGTTCAGATTTTGTGCGTCAAACTGAGCAAACGCCGCCACTAGACTGCTTAACAAAGCTTCCGAACGCGCCTTTTCTGTCGAACTCGCTACCAGCCGCACTACCACCTCAAACCCAGGATACTTAGTTTTCTTCTCGATTGCCGCAATCTCTTCCTGTTGCAAGTTCGTTAGTCCCGCTTGCTTAGACTCATCCTGTTCGTGTTCATCGGGCGGATGCCAAAAAGCCTGAGCAAAATCTTTAACCAAAAGCGCCGTTTCGTGTAACAAATGTGTTCCCCCACCACCACGTTTCTCGCCTTTCTTTATATTTTGTACTCGGGCTTCCGAAGTTTTTGTCCATTCCCCATCCGTCGGTCGCACCATAATTTGCAAAGCCAACCCCTCACCCAGCTTCGTACCCGACATTGCGTTCAGTAGTGCTAAGCTCGCATCACGCTGACTTTCCTCATAAGTGCTGATCGGATAAACGAACTCTTTCTTCAACACCATCACTCCACCCGCAATCTGATCGGTCGTCACTTCCTTTGCGAAAATACTCTCCGGCTCAATTTCTTCCAACCTCGCCGATGGATAAGCCGATGTCACCGCCTGTTTCACCGTTTCCGTCATCACTGCCGGCACCACGGCATAATATTTGATAAAACCGTTCGCAGCCACTATTTCAAAAGAAATTTGTCGCTGGCCATACAGCTTACTCTTAAAATCTTTCTTCAAAGTCGACGCAATGATTGAGTACATCACTTGCGCCTGACTCAAAGCTTCATTCGTCACATCGCGCTCATCACGTCCTCCGCCCTTGATATCATCTGTCGCTGGTGGCAAATGAATCAACATCGGCACCATCTTGATGCCGCGTTCATACTCTTTTGCACGTCTCTGACTCTGGAGATAAATCGACACCGCCACTGCCGTCACCAGCAGAAAGGTCACAGCCAAAGCCAGATAGATCCACCACATCAGTTACGATCCCCCAAGCGCCGTCCGTAAGTCCCCAGCACATCGTGCATTGCCATCAACCGAATCGCCTCTAGCTCTGCCGGCCAAGTGTTAGCTGATTTAATCGCTGTGTCTAACTGTTTCACTGCATCTCTAGTCAGCCTGCTTTGATTACGTGTCAGCAAATTATGTTCCCACCCCCGACCAACTTCCACCTGCAGATCGTGCTTGTCCTCCGCCAAACGTTCATCAGCCTCCAATTTGCTCTCTTCTCCGACACCCTGAAACGCTTCAGCCTCTGTCTCTGCACCATAGCCATTGTCCTCGTTTGCAATTTCTAGCACCTTCGACATCGCATTGCCCCGCTGTTCTTTCAGCTCTGCCGCCGTATTTTCACCTTCTCCAGACCAATATATCCCTTCCTGCTTCCCGCCATCCACTGCATCTTCAACTCCTGCCAAAGCCCCTCTACCCACCTGCTTCTCCCGTTGCTTCTCATCTGTCGGCGTCAAAATCACATCTGATTCAATCTCGCGCGAATCGCCTGAGTGTATTACCTCGTTCTCATTCATAAGCACATTGTATCACGCTTACGTCTTTTCTACCAGAGGGTTTGTTCACAAAAATTGCTCAGGTTCTAGCACTCTCAAAGCTCTAATGCTAAAATCTAAGCCCTTTTACTCACCAAGAAGCATCCTAGGAACACAAATACCGCCGTCAAACCAATCGTCAACCAGCTCATGGAGCCGAGCGACTGCGCCAGCATCAGCATAATAGGTCCAAACGCCACCACCGCCCCATACAAATATCCTTTTCGTCCCAAAGGCTTCCCTGTTAACTTCAAAAAAACTTTTACAAATAACATCGCAATGCCATACATCAAGACATAAAAGGCTGTAAAAAAAACTAAAACCCCGAGCGGACCAACGCCCACCGGGGTAGTAAAATTCAACATAGTAAGCAGAACCACTGCCGCTAGCAAACTCAGAACTAGAATTAGATGCTTAGGCATAATGCCATTATAACACAATTTTTTAAGCATAAGCATCGAAGGACCCGACTACTTACACTCGAAGTCTCGCCTCGGTCACTAAAACGCGACTCCTATTGTCTACACCTCTAATTCCACAAGAACGCGATCCCCCATCGCACAGAAACACTGGACTAATCTGCGATTATTCCCTTAAAAGTATGTTGTAGCCACCAAATCTAGGTGGCTAAGGCGGAAATGGGTAAGTTATCTGGCAATAAACAATGTTACTTTAGGCCACAACTCCGCCCATTCCCTTTTGACCGCTCCACATTTGTGGGGCATACGTCCTAATTAGCTACAGTCTCGCTCTTTATTTACAATGTGCTAACGAGATCCATCGCTAACGCGCTTCGGAAAGCAATGTCCCTCCTTTCGTCGAAATCTTCACGATGATTGCATTTCACGCTACAATCCTCAGAAACTTCTTCTACTCAGTAAGTCATCTTCCCCTTTTGATCCCCCTACCACGAGTCTCACGACATCAGGTAGTAAAATCATTCGGTCTTCCGCAAGCTGTAGGTAACTCCTAGAAAGTGTAATTTATGGCTAGAAATTACCTTTTCGCCCGCGGAACAACCTGCTAAGTTGGCTTTTTAAGCTGCATATTTGTTTGTCCTTGTTTGTTTTGTTTTGGACTACTTTCATCCTATCATACTTATGCTTAGCATTCAAGGATTTTTGCCAAAATAATGTTGTATTTTATACAACATTACGTCATTCTTCCCTGTTTATAGCCTCTCTGTATATGTTGTGATTTCTACAACATCTTAATTGCTCGACAAATCATGCTCACGCTTCGGATATTGTTAAAAATACAACACCGAAAGCTTCGGTGTTGTTATCTGTACAACAAAATTCCCTCTTTTCCCCTCAAGATCTGCCTCAATACTATACAATATTTTTCTTAGAAAAAGAGAAAGACCGGTAACTGCGAGGAAAACCGGTCTTTCGTAGAGTGTGGAGTTATTTTGGCTATGTTTATTTTTGGTTCCTGAATAAATTTTGTATTCATGAACTATCTCTATAATACTCCCAAAAAATGCTTACGTCAACAACTTTTTGAACAATTTTTTTATAATTTTCTGTAGAGTTTTCCACAGCATAGCTACATTCAAAAGTCTTTGCCAAACTCATTAAATTATTATATAAACCGAACTAAATCATTCTCCCCACCACGTCGTCACAAAGCCAACTTATCAAAAAAGCTGCCAAGCAGCTAATGTCGCGAAAACCTGGTGGAGCTGCCGGATACTGCCTCCGGGTCCGAAAAATTTCCAAAATACCATTCTACATGCATAGTTGTCTGTTTCGTCAGCGTTACCCAGCAGCGGCAAACAACAAAACTACTGGTGCTCCGATCTAAATTGTCGAGCTTGGGTCGATCAGCACCCTTGCCTTATTCCCGTCGTATAATAATCTTCGGCCTACGGAAACTTGACCTCAGATCAGCTTAAAAATCTATATCTTAAGCAAAAACAGGTGCGTAAAGCACGTGTTTAGTAGTGTTCTTTTCACTTTTTCAATACTTACGGTATCAATCGACATGCCTGGTATCTGTTAATAATTCGTCTAAGCTTTGTCAGCCCCAACTACACCCATTTTAGCACAAGTGCCCAGATAGCACAAGTGGTTTATCGGAGTTACTGTCAAAATTACTCTAACACCTCGCTTTCGCCTCCATAAGAACTTATGTCAAAATTACAATAACAGATAAAGAAGTAGCCTCATACCGGCTGTGCTTGTTATTTTTCAAAAAATTTTGTTACACTGTGCGCATGATTGCAAAAGTATACTCCGCGATTCCCTACGGCTTCTCTGGTCAGCTCGTCGAAGTTGAAGGTGGATCAAACAAAGGTCTCCCGACCTTTAATATTGTCGGTATGGCCAATAAAACCGTCTCTGAGGCCCGTGAGCGCGTCCGTACGGCCATTATGAACTCAGGGCTCACCTTCCCCACTACCAAAGTTATCGTCAATCTAGCACCTGCTGAGCTCGCCAAGGACGGTGCTCAGCTTGATCTGCCGATCGCCCTCGCGGTCCTTGCCGTATCCAAGCAGCTGCTTCAAACCGACCTCAATCTACGGCTCTTCGTTGGTGAGCTATCCCTTGATGGTCTCGTGAAACCAGTCCGAGGCATCATCAATATCGTCGAAACTGCCAAAAATGCCGGTTTCAAGGAAGTGTACCTCCCCGCCGAAAATCTCCCTCAAGCTTCTCTAATTACCGGCATCACGCTCTTCCCCATTCACTCTCTCGCCGACGTTTTCTACCATCTCAAGGGTATTCGTCTACTCGCACCAGCCTCCCCCATGCCTAATCTCTATGTTAAAAATACTCAAACAGATCAAAACCACCCTCCTGATATACTACTTGATCATATTCGCGGCCAACCTCTCGCCAAACGCGCCCTCACTATCGCCATCGCCGGCCATCATAATATTCTTCTCTCTGGACCTCCCGGGACTGGCAAGACTTTTCTCGCTCACGCCGCCGCAAATCTTCTTCCTCCACCTTCGCTCGAAGAGCAAATCGCCATCACTAAGCTCCATTCCCTGAACAATGTAAATTTTACTGCAACAGATCGACCTTTCCGTAGCCCTCACCACACCGCTAGCATCACCTCCCTGATCGGTGGCGGTCCTCACCTCTTACCTGGCGAAATCTCCCTCAGCCACTATGGCATACTCTTTCTCGATGAACTGCCCGAATATCCTCGTAACCTCCTCGAAGGCCTCCGCCAACCTCTAGAAAACAAGACTATCACCATCACACGCACTGGCCGCACTTTGCTCTACCCTGCCAATTTCTCCCTTATCGCCACCATGAACCCTTGCCCTTGCGGTCATCTCGGTGACCATGATCACCCCTGTACTTGTACCGCTCGCGAACTCGAGCGCTACCGTCGCAAACTTTCTGGCCCCATTCTCGACCGCATCGACATCGTCATCAACGTCAATCGCGTAGCCACCACTGATTTAGTTAAAAATACTCCAACAGATTACAAAAACACCGAACACTTTCATGTCAAAAATACTATAACAGAGGCTATCAAGCTCCAAAACCAGCGTTACCAGAGTAATTCCCGATACAACAATGACCTCACCCCTCAAGAGCTGAGCGACCTCGTACCGCTTAGCCCTGCCGCCACCGATCTCCTGAATCAAGCCGCAAATCGCCTCAAATTATCCAATCGTGTCTATTTTAAAACTATCAAAATCGCTCGTACCATTGCCGATTTAGCCCAAGTAACAGAGGTAGATGTTGAACAAATTTCCGAAGCGCTTAGCCTACGTCAGTCTTTGTTCTGAATAACTTTTTATCCTGAACGAACACTTATTTTATCAACCCTTTTCTCATAAATCCGCCCAAATTCCCTTTGAAACCCCTTGCCTTCCCCTCAATGTTTTGATATAATTAAACAAGTTCAACTAACGAAAGGAAGCCAGCCATTAGTAAGACATCACGCACAAAAATCAACGGTGAAATCCGTTATCCTTCTGTTCGCGTAATCGGCACTAATGGAGAGCAGCTCGGTATCATGTCGAGCCGTGACGCACAAACCATCGCCAAAGAACAAGGTGTCGACTTAGTAGAAATCGCTGCTAACGCCGACCCACCCGTTGTCAAAGTCATCGATTGGGGCAAATATCAATACCAAAAGATGAAAGAAGAGGCCAAAAATCGTAAAAAAGCCCGTGAAAAACAGTCCGAGCTCAAAACGAT
>CAZFGY010000032.1:0-7956 GCA_964518465.1 uncultured Candidatus Saccharibacteria bacterium
CCTTCTCTTTTGAGCTCACCCTCAGAAATTACTTCCTACCTTTAGCCTTGCGCGTCACTTTACGCACAGTTGAGTGCGTCTTACCCCAGTAAATTGCTCCCGCGATAATGGCCGTAACAATAACAATCGCCAAACCGATTTCCAAAGGACCTGTATTCGGCAATTCTTCTGGCAACTCACCCGGCTCTTCCGGCTTCACAGGCTCATCGGATTCTTCCGGCTTTACAGGCTCATCTGGCTTTTCCGGTTCTACTGGTGGTTCTGGTTCTGGATCTTTCTCCACTGCCTCAGTCCGAATCCGATATAGCACCGTCCCGGAGTATTCATCACAACCCAAAATCATCCCGTTCAGTTCATTCAAACCAATAAATGTGCCTTTTTCGGAGAAAATACTGGTCGGCAACACGCTACCATTCGCTTTCCACTGATTGTAAATCTTCGCCGAAGCTGCTACATAATGCAAGGTAATATCCTCTTTTGCTGTGATATTAGCCTCATCCCACACCTCTTTCGGTTCGGCGTTTGTAGAAGAAATAATCGCCACGACTTGCTTCGTCTGCCCCGCTTTCATTTCATCCGGAAAATCCGTCGCTACGCGCACGTTAAGCGCTATCCCCACGCGATTATGATCCTTATCATTAAAAGTTTTTGAAGCATCGTTGTGATAGTAAATAAATACTTCATAATCCTTACCCGCCTCAATTTCCAAATCATTTGTATAAGGTTTTTTCGATCCCACCTCTACAATCCGCACAAAATCCCGCTCGTCCCCTACCGCAGCGTTATCGGTAATAGAATTAAACGTCGCATGATCTGCCGGATGTTCATTAGTATAGGTTGGTCGATCTGGCCCCCAAGCCATCACGGCAGGAGCCGGCACTGTCCCCACCGCTAGCGCCGCCAAACCCACCGCCGCTATTTTTGTTTTCCAGTTTTTCATCTTTATTTTCCTTTCTTTTTAATTAGCCCCGAGTCCACTAAGATCCATATTTTTTAGATTGCCTGGACTCGTTTCTTCAGTGATTTCACCTTTATTAGCCTCGTCCTGTTCTTCTCGCTCCTCATCAGTCCCAACCGATTCATCTTCCTTCTTGGACTGATTATTGTTTTCGTTACCATTGGTGTTGTTCTTATTCTGGTTGTTGTCAGCATTACCATTATTATTGTTATTCTCTGTATTATTGCTGTTCTCAGTGTTATTGTTGTCCTGGTTCTGGCCCTGGTTCTGGTCCTGCTCTTGGTTCTGGTTTTGGCCTTTGTTTTGATCCTGGCCTTTATCTTGGTTTTGTCCTCCTATATTCGGCCTTTTTGTCACATCCTCAGGTTTCACCTCTGGCGTCTTAGTCACCTCGCCCTCTGTTGGAGCATCATCAACTATTTCTTTTTCCTTTTCCGGATTCTTCGGTGCCAGCTGCTCAGTTGGTTTCGGCTCGGGCTTAGGTTCTGGCTTAGGCTCTGGTTTTGGTTCCGGCTTAGGCTCTGGAGTTGGAGTTGGAGTTGGAGTCGGAGTTGGCTCGGGCGTGGGCTCTGGTGTCGGAGTTGGCTCGGGCGTTGGGTCTGGATCTTTATCTGGTTTTGGTGTTGGTTCAGGATCCTTATCCGGTTTTTGCTCTGGCTCAGGATTTGGCCTAGGCGCCGGCGTCGGGTCGTCATCTGGATCTTCATCCGGCATTTTCTCCGGCAACACTTCTACTACTTCTGGCAGTTCAATATTTGATTGGAATCCACAATCCAAGTTATAATCACCGATTTCATAGCCAATAATCGTCCCCTCAGCATCCCTCGCGGGCACTTTGATTTTAACTTGCTTCTGGCCAGTTCGATTCGCCGCAATCGCCGCCAAAGCTAAATTCGCCGGCATATTCGCTGCGCCCTGCCCCGCCTGGTTATACATGTACCAGCTCCCCTCTCGACCGTTCTCAGTATAGAATTCATATTCTGTCCCCTCGTCATTCAAAGCTTCGCTGAGAGCTTGCAGGAGCTGCGCCTGCAATTCCCCTGCATGATCGCCAGTACTCAGCAAGTTATCAATCATCGGTGGCGTCATATCGCGCGACAAACCACACTTTTCCAAAATACTCGGATAATTCGCTACTGTCGCCGCCAAAACTTCCGGCTGTCGCTCACAAATCGCTAATAATTCCTCTTTGGACATGCCCTCATCTTCATAGCAATAATCCTTATTCTCGGAAAAATTATATTTCCAAGTCTTCGCCGGGCTCTCATAATCTTTTGTATAGAGGTATTTTACCCCATTCGGAGCTTCCATTCGCAGATCCGTCGTCAGTTCACCTAAATCTTCGAATCCTAGTCCACCTAGTAACTCCGAAGTCTTCTGCTCCAAATTCTCCAGAGCATCTTTCTGCACATCACCCTCTAGACCTTCCATAATAATTGTCACCGGACCACTCTCTGCGCTCCTCTGCCATGGCAAATCTCTCAGCGCACACCCAGCTGCTGACAATAGGACAATGCTCGCCACCGCCAAAGCTACAGCCTTAGTAGTCACTCGCTCCAGCGCCCTACTATTCTTCAATTTTTCAAACAATCCCTTCTTCACCGCTTCAGGAGTCTTCGCAGTTTCCACTGGTCGCACCATTTCAGTTACTTCCGTCTCGGCCACCATCTTCGTCTTATCAGCTGGTGTCTCACCCGGCATCCAAGCATCAAATTCACCCCCCGCTGCTTGCTCCGACAGAGCCAAGTCTCCACTCGCTTCCCCCATCATTTCTGACTGCTTGAACACTGCTCGTGCTTGGTTCATCGCCGCGCGACGTTCCGCCTCAGCTGGGCTCACCATCCCGTCACCCCGATATTCATTCACCAATTTCTCAATCGTTTCATTCGAATATAGAGGATTTCCCATCCGATCATTTTGGGTCTTCAAATATTCTCGATATTCCGACACCTCAGCTTCCGTCTCAGCCTTTGATTTTACGGCTTTTTCCTGCACCGGGGTTTCTTCTTCCACCGTCTCCACTGTAGCTTCGGTCTGCTCGATACTCACTCCCGCTTCTGCACGCAGTCTCGCTAACTCCGCTTCCTGGCGCGCAATCGAAGCTCCCGCGTTTGCTAGTTGATTAGCCACGTCGATGCGGTTGCTCTCATTCGTAGGACGCTTCTTTGCGAGCGCAATCATCCGTTCTCTTAATACTTGTAGGTTATGCTCAATCTGTTGAATCTGTTTCTCGACCCCAGCCTCTGCCCCAGTCTGAGTCTGCTCCGCCGCTGCGATTGCGGCTTCACCTAGTTTACGCTCTTCCTCATGTAGTTGTTCAAAGTTCTCAGTACTTTGTTCCGCCCCGAAATCGATATATTCATTATTGCCAAACTTTTCCATCTTAAGCCTCCACCCCTGCGCCTAGATATGCCATCCGGAAATGTTTCATAGCCGCTCCCGTCACCGCCTCAAAATCAATTCCTGAATTCATGAAAAAGCTTTCCACTTCATCATCGGGCATCCCCGCGTCAATCTTTTGATCCAACTCAATCGCTTTCTCATCTGGAAGCGCCATCACGATCGCTTGGCTAATCGTACCGTTCAGCTCCGTGACCAGCTGCTGTCGCAAAGCTTCTCGCTGCGCAGCATCCACCTGCACCCCCTTATCCGTAATCATATTGTCAACGAAAATCTCTAGGACTTTTTCGTCACTTAAATTTGTTTCTGGCATCTCTGAGTACCTTTCTACATGACTTTTTTACAGTCTAGCACAAGTATTTTGCATCGTCAAACTCCTTATGTTTCAGAGCATGAAAAAACCGAACATAATGTTCGGTTTCTCATTTTCTGTTCTCTACTCTCTAGAGCCTCCTTCCTGTACCTAAATATTTCCGCTAAGCCATCTTAAAGGCGCCGAGCACTCCAAGACCAATCTTTTGCGCCTTAATTCGGTTGATTTTCGCCATGGCTTCTCTATTTACTTTCTCGGGCGATCGATATTCTAATTCCTGCTCATCTGATTCGCCATAAAACTTCATCGAGTTCCATGCTTCATCATCTTTACGGCCCTTCGTGTCAATAGTTGTAAAATCGATCACTTGCCCAGTCTTTACATTGGTAGCTCCTTCCTTGTTAAAGTTTACTTTTTCACTCATATTGTTTCCTTTTTGTTTGTTTTGTGTTTTATTTATGTTTGTTAGATGTGTTTGTTTATTATCTAACTGTCCTTATACTAGCACACATCGTTTCAAAAGTCAATACCTTTTATGCTTTTTCTTTGCTAATTTGACAATATTATGCTTCCCTACCTCTAAAATTACCCTCGAAACTCTGCTTGTATTTCAAAAACATCCCCATTCTTCCTATCCTAGTAGT
Source organism: uncultured Candidatus Saccharibacteria bacterium (assembly GCA_964518465.1). GTDB lineage: Bacteria > Patescibacteriota > Saccharimonadia > Saccharimonadales > Saccharimonadaceae > Nanosyncoccus. The sequence continues at coordinate 4,316 of CAZFGY010000032.1, forward strand.
ATAAGGCAACGGAGGGGGAAAGCGTAGAAACGGTTGGTGTCGTAGTATGGTAAAGTGTCATTAAGATTAAAACGCAAGATTTTGTCAGTTGATATCCAATAATGCCCAACGGCGTCAAGATAACGAATTTGTTGGTATTTAGCTAAAACATGCACATATCCGGCGCGCGCAAATGATATAAGCGCTGCGTTTGGTAAATACCTTCGTCCGCAGCGGAGCAGCAACTAGTACTCTATCTAGGTTTGGTTGGATTGGTACTGACACTGTTATGTGGGAACGTAAAGCAACGATTTCTACAGAGGCAAGACGATCATACTTTAATATTACCGTAGTTTTATCCAGAGCATTAGCAAAATCATACGCACTTTCCCTCCGTTGCCTAGTCTCTACTTAGGCTATGGGTATGATTAAAGCTGTTATACTGTGGTCTAATCCCTTATTTCTTTAAGAGAAACTAAAAGAACAACCTAGCAGGTTGTGAGGAACGACAGCCCCGTAAAGACGGGCGCTGGAGTGGGTTTCGAGAAAAGAAATAAGGAACTAGACCTAGCCATTCTTTTTGTCATTGGTGGGAGAAAGGAGGGTTATTGGTATGCGTCTAATCAAGCTACATGTATTGTGCCTCAAATTAGATCTTTATATCACTTTGCGTGGTGTAAAAATTAGCATCGCTATAAAGCGACGCTAAATACTAAAACCATCTTCATTCTAACAGATCATTATAGGTTGGTCAATAGGAGGGTGCTACCAAAAATCGCAAACCTTACCCTTAGACTTTTTCCAGCGAAATCGTCACATTCTCACCACTCACTTTTGCGATCTCATCATAAGCAAAATTGCCATCTTCTACCAGCTCCTCCGCCAGTACCTCAGTCTTCAACATCTCCTGCCACTCCTCGGGCACTTCCGCACTTACCGACAATCGAATCCGATCATCGACATTCAACCCCGCTTTCTTCCGTGCAGCCTGCACCGCGCGAATCAATTCACGTGTGAAACCTTCCCGCTCCAGCTCCGGGGTAATTTCCTTATCCAGCCACATTTCCGCCGCTCCAGCTTCGACCACCTTCACATTCACTTCGTCCTTTACAATTTCCTCACCCCAATCTGGCAATTTCTCACCCGTATATGCCAGTTTATTTAGCGGCTGGCGAATCTTCACCTGTTCTTCCGTGTCACTCTTACGCATTCTGAGTGCCAAACCATCATTAATTACCGCTCGCACTCGCGCCATCTGCTGCAAAATTTCCTCATCAATGTCCCCCGCCGCTGTCCAATCCGTCAGATGTACGCTTTTTTCTGGATCATCACCCCCCACCATTTTCTGCCATAATTCCTCCGCCAAAAACGGCGTAAACGGCGCCAAAACCTGCGCCAATTTCGACAAAACTTTCCACAGTGTCCAGTACGCCTCCGCCTTATCCGCATCGTCTTCACTCTTCCAAAAACGCCGCCGCGACCTTCGTACAAACCAGTTACTGAGATCATCCACAAACGGCAACACCCCCGCGAGCGCTTTCGGAATATTATATTCTTCCATCCCTTCCGTCACATCACGCTTCAGCTCATTTAATCGCGCAACAATCCATTTATCTAACGGATTCTTCAGTTCACCTTGCCAATGCCCTTCCTCCGGACTCTCCCAGCCATCTACTTCAGCGTACATCGTAAAGAAATCGTACACATTCCAAATCATCGCGAGCTTCCGCTGCACATCCGAAACATCTTTATCGGTCAATGCAAAATCCTCCCCCGAAAGCACTGGACTACTCAGCAACAAGAACCTCAGCGCATCCGCCGAATACTGATCCATCAACACATTCGGATCGGTGTAATTTCCCAGTGACTTCGACATTTTCCGCCCGTCATTCCCCGCCAAAGTCCCGGTCGTAATCACATTCTTGAAGGCATTTTTCTCTGCCCGCTTCTGCGCCTTTTCCCCGAAACCACCCACTTCCGCGAGCGCCGTATTCACTGTGTGTACATAATAAAACCAAGCGCGTACCTGCCCCACATATTCTACGATGAAATCCGCCGGATAATTCCGTTCAAACTTCTCCTTATTCTCAAATGGGTAATGCAACTGCGCAAATGGCATCGACCCACTCTCAAACCAGCAATCCAGCACTTTCTCGATCCGTTTGAAATGCTCCCCATTGACCTCAAACTCAATCTCATCCACCCACGGCCGGTGATAATCCTCCAGCTCCACCCCAGACAATTCCTTCAGCTCCGCATAGCTCCCCACCACTTTCACGGTACCTTTATCCCCCTTCCACACCGGCATCGCTGTCGCCCAAAACCTATCTCTCGACAAATTCCAATCTGGCGCCTGCTCGATATTCTTCTCAAACCGCCCGTGCTTCAAATATTCTGGGAACCAATTCACATTCTCGTTTTGTGCGATCATCAGCTCTTTTTGCCCCTGGACATCAAAGAACCAACTTGGAAATGCCCGGTACATTATCCGCTGCTTCGACCGCGGATTAAACGGATACTCGTGCTTAATATACTCAATTTTCCAGACCACCCCCGCCTCTTCTAGACACTTCGCGATATATTTATTCGCTTCCCAAATCTGAATCTGACCATCGTCATTCGGTCGTACTCCCGCCACTTTCAGACCTTCATCTGCCCCTGGCAAATAACAACCATACTCATCCAACACGTCAATACATGGCACCCCATTTTTTCGCCCCAGTTCATAATCGTCTTCACCATAAGCCGGCGCAATATGCACAATTCCCGTGCCATCGCCATCCGAAACAAACTCCGCCCCCCAAACTCGGTGCGCATTCTCCGCCTTAGCAGGGTAATAATTTTTCTCAAACTTCTGCCAGTCGACCAGTTTCGTCCCGCTAACTTGCAAATCTTCATATTCCAGACCTACCAGCTCCTCACCCCGGATCCCCTCTTTCACTATCTCATAATCCACCGCCGCCAGCACCGCCTCCAATCTCGACTTCGCTAGAATCATTACCTCTGGCTGTGGCACTTTTGCTTCCACCCCATCTGGCGCCCACGCCCTCACCGCTACGTATTCCATCTCCGGATTCACCGCCAACGCCATATTTCCCGCCAGCGTCCACGGTGTCGTCGTCCACACCAAGAAATATGTCCCGTCCAACATCTCACGGTAAAACTCCACTTCAGTAATCATCTTACGGATATTCTTAAACTCCCTCTCAGCATACTCATTGCAAAGTGCGAGAATTTCCGCCTCATCGTCTCCTTCGTGCCAGACATACTTATGCAATTCCCCCGCCTTATCTTTGAAGGTAAACTTTACTTCTCCATTCGCAATATATTCGTTCCAAAAGCCATTCCGCAATTTCTCATCTACTAGTCTTTCATAAGCTTCGACCTGCTCCGGTCTCAAAATTACAAGATAGTCGCCATCTTCTTTCTTAAACTCCGCCCCAATCTTTCGCAAATCCTCGTCAACATCTTCCACCCCCATTAGATAGCTCTTAATCGGCTTTTTAACCTTAAACCTCACATACGCACTCGGATCCGTCACCGTCTGATACGCATCATTATCCATCGTCACTTCCGACTTCGAGACCGGCGTCGCAAACTTCGTATCATACATCAAAACCTTACGCCCCTCGTAAATCTTCCCCGCCTCGTACAAAGTCTTG
>CAZFGY010000033.1:0-7709 GCA_964518465.1 uncultured Candidatus Saccharibacteria bacterium
TGTTCGGAGCGACACCAAGCGGTTGCCGCCGGTTGTGTGGCTTGCGTCGTTTTTGATGAGTGTCTGGGGGCCGGGGGCTTTTGGTCTGTCGACGGTGGGGCAGCCGCATCCGAATGGGGGGTTGATTGGGGCGTGGTTGAATGGATTTATGACGCAGATTTTGAATCCGAGTGTGGCGATTATTATTTATGTAATTTTGATTTTTATTACGGCAGCCTTTATTTTGCAGGTGAGTCCGGCGGCGGTGTTTGCGTGGTTTGCGGGGCTGTTTAGAACGACTGAGCGCGATGAGAAAAAGACGGTGAAGACGGCTCATAAGGCAGAGAAGCCCGAGAAGAAGGTGGGGGCGAAGGTGAAAACTGAAGATGATGGCGATCTGGAGAGCCTGAAGGTACATTCAGGCGAAGGTGATGAGGAGTTGCCAAAGTTGAAGCCGCAGCCGAAGCTGTCAATGTTGGCTAGACTGGGCCTGAAGAAACACGATGATAAAAATAAAGAACCGGCAGTGGCGGCGGAGAAGGTGATACCGGTAGTCGAAGGGGATCGGGCGCTGGTAGCGGTGAATGATCCGGATTGGAAAATGCCGACGATTGACTTGTTAGAAAAGAGACAGTCACCGGCGGATGCGGGAGATGTACGCCAAAATGCAGCGATGATTAAATCGACTTTGGCGGAGTTTGGGATTGACGTGGAAATGGGGGATGCGAATAAGGGACCGAGAGTGACGCAATATACAATGCGGCCGCCTTCAGGTGTGAATTTGTCGAAGATTTTGGCGCGAGATAAGGAGTTGGCGCTGAATTTGGCGGTGGATAAGATTAGGATTGAGGCGCCGATTCCGGGGACGAGGCTGGTGGGGGTGGAACTGCCTAATGTGAAGTCGGCGGATGTGCGGCTGAGGGGAGTGATTGAGAGTGCGGAGTGGAAGAAGGCGACTGATCCTTTGACTTTTGCGGTGGGTAAGGATATTTCTGGTCATGCGGTGGTGGCGAACCTGGCGAAGATGCCGCACCTTTTGATTGCGGGTACGACGGGTTCTGGTAAGTCGGTGATGACAAACACTTTGATTTCTTCGCTTTTATACCGCAATGCGCCGAGCGATTTGAAGTTGATTATCGTTGATCCGAAGCAGGTAGAAATGGCCCAGTATGAGGATATTCCACATCTGTTAACGCCAATTATTACTTCGGTGGAGAAAGCACTGTCGGCGATGCGTTGGGCGGTCGACGAGATGGAAAAACGCTATACGATTATGGCGGAAGAAAAAGTGAAGAATATTGTAGATTACAATGCGAAAATGGCGAAGATGGCGGCAGTAGAGGCGGAAAAACAGCAGCCAGAAGGCGAAGAGGCGCAACCACTAAAGCAAGACGAGAAGAAGATGCCGTATATTGTAATTTTGGTGGATGAGATGGCGGATTTGATGATGATGGCGGGGAAGGATTTGGAGATTCCGATCGTGCGGATTGCCCAGAAAGGTCGTGCGGCGGGGATTCATCTAGTATTAGCAACCCAGCGTCCAGAGGTGAAAGTGATTACCGGTCTGATTAAGGCGAATATTCCGGGGAGGATTGCCTTCGCGGTGGGGAGCCAGATTGATTCGCGGGTGATGCTTGACATGTCTGGAGCGGAGAAGTTGCTGGGTAAAGGTGATATGTTGATGTTGACGACGGAAATGATGGGGAAGCCGCGACGAATTCAGGGGGCGTGGGCGAGCGATGAGGATGTGGCGAGATTGACGGATTTCTTGAGAGCACAACGACCGCCGGAGTACAATAAGGAAGTGGTGGCGCAGCCAGTGCAGATCAAGGGAATGGGACCAGCGGATGGTGGTGGAATTGGCGACTTAGGACGGCGATATGATCCGAATGATCCGGTGGTGAGAAAAGCGATTGAAATTACTTTGAAGCAAGGTAAGTTCTCGACGGCTTCGTTGCAAACGTGGCTCGGAAAGGGGCACGGGTTCGTGTCGGGTTTGGCGATTTGGCTAGAGGAAATTGGTGTGATTGGGCCAGCGAACGGGCATAAACCGAGAGATGTTTTGATTTCTTCTATGGATGAGTTTGATCAGTTGGCGAATGGGGGAGAGTAAGGGAGTTAGCTTCCTATTCCTTTTAATATTCTCTTTTAGAGAGACTGAACCAGTAAAGAATATATTCAAGTACATAAAGAACTGGAGGCTAAAGAAGCCTACGGTTCTTTTAGTCTCTTAAAAGAGAATATTAAAAGGAATACTTACCTAACTAGTTTCAGAAAAATATACTAGCACAACTATATCGATCGCATACCTATAGCCTAAGTAGAGACTAGGCAACGGAGAGAGAAAGGCCAGAAACGACTATCATTAGTGCTTCTCATACTCATATCATTATCAGCTGCTATAAAATAGGCAGAATTTACATTATTATAACTTGAAACCGACCACAAATACGCTCGTAGTCCTCCCCATATGTATCCATATACTGATATTTGATTTGGGATCAAATGTCCGCTGCGGACGAAGTAAAGAGGAGCCAAAGCACATTTCTCTTTTCCATAGATCAGCCTAGCAAGAGGCAACGGAGGGAGAAGGCGTAGAAGCGATCAGAAATGTTAGATAGAGAGATTAACCAATGACTAAAGTAGTGGTTTTGAGCGTGAGTTGCAGAATACACGATAGAAGACCAAAGGCGTGCGGCGCAGTTAATATCATAAACTTGTTGATATAGAACTGAAGGAAGTATACGCCCGGCGCGGAGGAAGGGTTAATTAAATAAAATATGTATACTATTTATCTATACTATTTAGCCTTTGAACTTGTGCCATTGTTACAAGTTCAACTTCGTCCGCAGCGGGTGGCCAGATATACAGCAGAACTCCATCACATCAGTTTTATCATGTACAGCAGGAGAAAGAGGCTATATTATTTCCTCTACTACAGGATCTACTATCCAAACCTTTTTTCGATTAGGCGTATATGCTACTTACATTGGGACCGTCGATCTACGCTATAAATTCTGGGGCTTTCCTCTCCGTTGCCTAGTCTCTACTTAGGCTATAGGTATGAGAGAATCATACCGCACCTTTCTTTTCCATAGATCAGCCTAGCAAGAGGCAACGGAGGGGGAAACTATTGAAGCGATGAGTGATGAGGGAAGGGTGGACATAGTAAGGATTAAAGTCGAGGCTCTGAGCGTAATCTTTATCATAAATTCCAGACGACCAAAACGGCGCATCGGCACCGACAACCCGAACCTGTACGGTGCTACTCCAAGGAACGACGTTTCCGGCGCGGAGGAACATTCTTCCTATCCTAGTAGCATAAGGCAACGGAGGGGGAAAGCGTAGAAACGGTTGGTGTCGTAGTATGGTAAAGTGTCATTAAGATTAAAACGCAAGATTTTGTCAGTTGATATCCAATAATGCCCAACGGCGTCAAGATAACGAATTTGTTGGTATTTAGCTAAAACATGCACATATCCGGCGCGCGCAAAGTACATACCTATAGCCTAAGTAGAGACTAGGCAACGGAGAGTGAAGCCATAAGCTCTATACCAGAGATCTAATATTGCGAAGTACAGATCTTGGAAGTGAAAGTCGTAAACCCTATCTAAATTTTCTGCTCTTTTTGACCAACTGTTATGGTTCCTACCCAGGAATGATACTGTCCCGGGTGCATTATCTAGGGCAGGGTGTATTGCTCCGCTGCGGACGAAGTAAAGAGGAGTCAAAGCACACTCTTCTTTTCCATAGATCAGCCTAGCAAGAGGCAACGGAGGGAAAAACCATCAAAACGTTCAAGATTGTAGGATGGGAAAAGCCGTTTGCTAACTTCTATACGTAAATTCTGGGCATATATAAGAGAAGTAATTGTTGAAGACCATAGATGTACGAGGGCACCAACGTCTCTTACTTGTTGGTAAGCTGGCCATGGGACAATATTCCTGGCGCGGAGGAGGGTTAAAACAAGCTAAAGAGATTACTATTGATTTTATAGGGGTGGCGTGTTATACTGTGAGGGTATATTAGCTCAGCGAGCAGGTGTTGGAGCCGTGCTTGCTATAACCAAAGGAGTTGTAATGAAAAATTACGAACTTACTGTGCTCGTTCATCCTGATTTGGAGATGAATCCAGAGCCAGCGATTGCCAAAATTAAAGATTTGGTCGAGAAAAATGGCGGTAAGATCCTGAAGGAAGTCAATGACGGTAAAAAGCGGTTGGCTTATCCGGTAAAGGGGAAGGATTTTGCAGTTTATTTTTACTATGAAGTAGAACTTCCGGCCGATGCTCCGAAGAAAATCGAGGGCGTCTTAAATATTACAGATGAGGTTTTGCGTTATCTTCTGGTGACGGTAGATGAGCGGAAATTGAAATACGAAGCAAAACAAGCTGCTCGTAAGCCGCATGCTGAAGATAATGATGAAAGTGAGGAATAGATGAGGGGTTTCTCAAAGGCGATTGTGGCGGGGAATGTAACGCGTGATCCAGAAATGCGTGCTACTCCGAGTGGCGCTCAGGCATGTAATTTTACAATTGCGGTCAACCGAGTGTTTCGTGGTAGCGATGGTGAACAGCAGGAACAAACTTCGTTCATTGATTGTGTGGCGTGGGGCCGTTCGGGGGAGACGATTAGCCAATATGTGAAGCGGGGATCGGGTCTAATCGTATCAGGACGGATTGAACAGCGAAGCTGGGAAGATAAGACTTCCGGGCAGAGGCGTTCGCGGACAGAAATTGTCGTTGATGACTTTTCGTTTGTAGGGGGCGGCGATGGAGCTGGTCGTAGTGCAGGCGGTAGCCGTGCAAGTAAGGCGAGCGCTCCGGCACCAGTAGAAGATGAAATCGTGCCGGATGACATGCCGGAAGATGAAGCAATTAATTTGGATGATATTCCATTTTAGTAGAGGGGAGAGGAGAATTAGAAGATGAGAAAAGTGAAAACTAACCCAAATTTGTATTTTGATTATCGTGATGTGAAGACTTTGCAGCGCTATTTGGACATTTATGGCCGAATTGAGCCAATGGCCAAAACTGGTTTGACAGCAAAGCAGCAACGTCAGCTCGCAGTAGCGATTAAGCGGGCGCGCCATCTAGCACTTTTGCCATTTGTGGCGGAGAGATAAGATGTACGGACCAACTGATTTAAAGAAAAATGTGCTAATCACATTGGATGGTCAGCCATATAAAGTTGTTGAGTACTCACAGAAAGTGATGGGGCGGGGCGGTTCGATCGTGAACGTCAAAGTGAAGAACTTAGTGACCGGTGCACTCTTGCCGAAAACTTTTAAAGGGCAGGAAAAAATTGAGCCGGCCGAAGTGACGACACGGAAAGTTCAGTATCTCTATCGAGATGATGAAAAGTTTTATTTCATGGATCCGGAGAGCTTTGAACAGTATGAATTGTCGGCGGATATGGTGAGTGATCTGAAAGATTTCATGCGTGATGGCGACGAAATGGAAATCCAGTTCTATAATGGGACTGCGATCAATTTGGTTTTGCCGAAGAATTTGTGGCTCAAAGTGACCTACACTGAGAATGCGGTGAAAGGTGATACGACAAGTTCAGTGCAGAAAGATGCGACGTTGGAGACGGGTGTGGTAATTAAAGTGCCGGCGTTCATCAAGGAAGGCGATATTGTTAGCGTCGATACGGAAACTTACGATTACCGTGAGCGGCAGAAATAAATAGAGCTTAAGAAGAAAAAGCAGCTTGTGGGGAGCTGCTTTTTTGGTGGATGAATTGAACTTGTGCTTGCTGCTCTCTCTGACTTTGTGATAGGCTGGCTTTAGAGTGGCAGTAGATTGACATTTTGCAGTAACATCAGGGGAAAGGAGGTTGCTATGGTAGTGGAACTTTTGCGTTTACGCCTAGAGCTAAAGCTTAATCCTAAGATGAAGCTTAGCTTGATCAAAAAGAAACGAAACAAAAAAGTTAACGACGCTTTAAAGCGTCGTTAACACAACCATGTTTAATCCCATTCTCGCACAAATAAGGGGCTGTGTCAATATTTATTGCCACTCACATGAAGATTTTTGAGGCTGATCGGTCTAAAGTGGTTTCACCCAGTCAGGGGGTGTACAATCGAAAGTGATGGTGGGGGTGTGATTGTTGACTATGTCAGGATTGACGTTGAAGTAGTGTTGATAAATAGTATCAACACTACCGAAACTAGCTTCGTCCCGGTTTAGACCCAGTTCCGAGCTGATTTGCCAGACTTCGTCAGGGGTGGGGCCTTCGATTTCGAGGAAGGTAGGGAGCCAGGGCCAAGTGTCGATGCAAAGTTCGCTGTTGAGGTAATGCCAGGTTTCTCGAAGGGTTTCTTGGTAGGCTTTGATTTTAAAACCGCAAGCGGTGAGAAAATCGATCGCATCCGAGTAACTGGAAACGTCGAGGTTGATTTCTTGAGTGCCGGTAAGGGAATTGCTATCGAGGACATTTTTATATGTCATGACGATTTTGGAGTTTTCGTCACGAACACGGAGGAATCGGTGAGGGCCAAGGCTGAAGATACTGCGCTTCATGAGAACTTCGGGCTGGACGAGCTTGGCTCCGAACGATTTGAGCTTTTCGCGAAGTGCATTTTTGTTGATGTCGAGAAATTGAGCTTCGATTTCGGTATGCATGTGATAAGTATATCATAGCATACTTTATATACCCATAGCCTCAGCAGAGACTAGGCAACGAACGGCCATGCCCATATGTTTCCTAGGAGATGAAGCTGTTATTACTACAACAGTACTATTTGTTAATGCGTTGATCCAGCTGCGCCCTGCCTTGGAGCCGGCAGCATCATTTTTAACGGTAGTGCTGCTCCATATGCCGCCTGATGTTCCTACATAGCCTACACTCCAGTTAGGAGAGACATTGCCAGATAATACTGTAAAAATTGGCCATCCTAAGCCATTTTGGCCATCACGCGGTGTACATTGGCCTTCAACTGTATCGGTGTTACAAGTCAGGTATTTATCGTACAAATTGTATATACTATCATTAGCGTTTTGTCCCCATACTGTTGCACTTGAGCCGCTTGTTGGTAGTTGCCAACCTTTTGGACAGATACTACCGGGAGCTGCTACGTCTAACGTAGTTAAGTCTGTACCCGTACCGGCTGTAGCTGTAGAATATTGATAGTAACTTCCGAATAAGTAATGTGTGTCAAAAACACCTGAAGCTTCATCTAGTGGATTGCCGTTGTGCTTGACGATAAACTCTGGGTCGTCTGACGGTGTCCAAGTTTTGCCAGATGATGCTTTTTGATCGAGATTTGTTAAACCTGGGAAGCTGGTAATGGTTGGGTAGGATAAGTGAACATTGTTGGTGCCCTCTAGGGGTGTGTTGACGATCCAATTGCCGAGATTCCATGAACAATCTATGTTCGCCGAACAATCGGCCATAGTTGACGCTGTATTTTTGGTTGGTGTATAACTCTCCCCTTCCGGTAGATCAGTATCGGCTGAGGTGAGAGGGCGACTGGTCGAGAGATCTAATGCTAAGTTCTGTGTCATCCAACAGTTACCATCAGCTAGTCTGGCTACCCAGTAGTAGGTACCGGTACCAGGAGTATTGTTAGTACGGTCACGGATGTCTTCGAGACGCTTAGTATCATGGACTTTAGTATTCTCACAGATTGCCGGAGTCAGATCCTGCATGGTCGTGACCGTACTATCCATGAGCGTGACTTTGTGTGGATTAGCTACGAGAGAGACGGTAATAGTATTGGTATAAGTAC
>CAZFGY010000034.1:0-7255 GCA_964518465.1 uncultured Candidatus Saccharibacteria bacterium
GACCTTTTGGTTATGAGCCAAACGAGCTACCAGGCTGCTCTATCCCGCGATATGATTTGCGGGAGCGAACCTCGCTCTCGGCGGGGGTAGTTCCGCAATGTGGTTTAATTATAACGCAGATTAGTGCAAAAGGCAAGGACTTTTTTCAAAAATCGGCTTTTCGGCGAGGATGCGAAGGTTGAAGGAGGCGGAAAAGCAGAGGTGGCATGAGATAAATTTGGAGAGCGTTGGGTAGGCCGGAGAAAAAGCTGAGTGTAACAGCGTAGGCAATGACGAGCGAGAGGAGAAGCGGGAGGGCGGGATGCGACCAAAAAGCGCTGGCTTTTAGGCGATGGAATTGGCGGGAGAAAAAGTTTTCGCCGGAAGATTTTGGGTGGGAGGGCTTGCGGCCTTGCTTCCCATCAATAAACCACCACGGTAGCAGCGGAGAAAGAAAAATCAGAATGAGGACAAAATGGGCGAGGAAAAGGCCGATGGCGCCGGTTTCGACGAAGAGACTGAAGGCTTGGTTTTGGACGATTTCTTTCGGTGAGGTAACTTGGTCGGGATAGAGTGCATGCATTGCAGTGCCGGCACCACCGAGACCGACGCCCACAAGGAGATTTTTGACCGAGGCAAGAGCGGTGTTGAAGGCGGCAGCGTTTAACGAGAGGCGGATATTGGTCGATTCGGCGACATAGCCCTCAAAAATTGCGGCTTCGCGATCGAGATCATCAACGGCATGGTCCAGTTTCGAATCGGGGCTGTCCTGATCGGCAATGTGTTCTAGATCTTCGATAAGATCAGGAGCAGAGCTGGAATCGGGCGCGAGCTTCGGAGAGGACGCGGTATGTGGGCGAAGATCGATAAGGCCAAGCGAAAGATGATGGATAGACTTAGTGACGGCGCCGGTAAAGGTTTCTGAAGTGGGGCCAGTGGCGGCAAAAAGCCCTTGGAAACCAAGCGAAAGCAAGAAAGTAATTACTGGAATGGTGATAAGTGACCAACGAAATTGATGACGAATGAGAGCAAAGATAAATAAAACAAAGAGGGCTAGAGCATAAGCGTAAATTGCGCCGCGGGACAGAGTGAAAAATAGCGTCGTAGAAAACAAACCAGCAAAGAACAGAAGCGGAAGGCGATGCTGCTTTTGGTCTTTGAAAATAAGCAGGTAGAGAGCAGTGAGCGTGGGGGCAAGGAGGAGATTACCCATGAATTGAGGTTCGATGGCGAAGCCGGAAGGATGAGGAAAACCGAAAGAGTGATACGTGCAGCCGGCACAAAGTAAAGTATTCTCACGAGGAAGCCCGCAGACGTCGAGAATACTCTGGAGGAGACAGAAAAGACAAACTAGACTAGTAGTAATGAAGAAAACTCCGAGAGTGCGACGGCGCCAGTGCGCTGGTGCGGGTAGTAGAGGCAAAAGACAGAGGAGAAAAAAGATAGCAAAGAAGAGAAGCCAGACTACGCCGGCGGTCAGAAACCCTCGCAGAGGGTTGGCAGACCAAAAAACTGAGAGGGTGAGAAAAAACGGAAAAAGAGCGAAGAGGAAAAAGCGACGGTCAGAAATACCTCCGAGCGGGCGGGAGAAGATTTTTTTGATGGTTGCTTCAGATGATTTACCTTTGGCGCTGGCAGTAGTAAAAAGACAAAGTAGACAGACGAAATCAAAAATGACCAGCCAAATTAAGGGCAGCGAGAGTTCGAAGTTCATGGATGAGTTGCTACCGAAAGAAATGACGGGATAATAGGAAAAGAAGAGTACGGCGGGCAGGAGGTAAATTAACCACCAGAAGAGTTTGACAAGTTTTGACATAGTTTAGGCTCCTTTTGAAATATGTTTGCGAATGAGGGCTTGGATTTGAGAACGAAAATGGGTGCGAGAGAATTGTTGGGCAGAGGCGGCAATGACGACGGGATCGAAGGTGGCGTAATCGAAGGTTTTGAGAGCCTTGGTGAGACTGGCGGGGGTTTGTTCGCTGAAGAGAAGGCCGTTTCGGCCAGGCTGAATGATGTCGCGACTGCCACCCTCGGCGTAGGCTAAGACCGGACAGCCAGCGGCTAAGGCTTCGACGGCGGCGATACCAAATGGCTCTAGACTCGGGAAAATGTAGCCTTTGGCGCGCTGTAAATAGGCGCTTAATTCCCCGCTGGTCGCCCAAGGCAGAAATTCAATAAAGGGAGAGTCTTTCGCAAGAGCGACGAGATGACTGTGTTCTGCGCCATCACCGACGACGAGAAGAGGGAGCCTAAGATTTTGACAGGCGGTAATAGCGAGGTCGACACGTTTCCAGTTGACTTGACGACAAGCAATAATGTAATACTGTGGAAAACTTGTGGAAAACTTGTGGAAAACTTGTGGAAAACCGGTGGATAAATCCGTCTTTTTGGTGGAAAATTGTTGAAGATCGACGGGCGGGGAGATGATGATTGATTTGCGATGGTAGTAGCGAAGGATTTGGTCCTTGGCATAGCTAGAAATGGTGACGAATTGATCGATGTTTTGGGCGGCACGATAATCAGCTCGACGCAGAGGACGAACAAGGAGCTTGAAGAAAAAGCGGACGAGAGGGTTAAGAAGGCCAAAGCCGGGATTTTCTAAATAGTGATCATAAAGTTGCCAATAGTATTGGGTAGGGACATGACAATAACAGACATGGTAGGCATTCTGGGAAGAGTATTTTGATTTGGTGCGGACAGATTTTGCCTCAGCGCCGGTGACAGAAATGACCAAATCGTAAGCGGAGAGGTCGAGATGAGAAAAATAAATTTGGCGAAAGACACCGAGGAATTTGCGCAGGCAGGCAGGAAAAAGATTGAGCCAACCGACACGGACTTTGGCGGTATTGAACCAGTTGATTCTGCGGGGACGATATTGCGAAGTATAAATCGGTGCATCGGGGTACATGTGATGTAATTCCAAGAGGACCTTTTCGGCGCCGCCGGGATCGGTGAGCCAATCACAAACGAGAGCGATTTTCATTTAGCGCCCCGTCGAAATAGCACTGCACCAATAGTGCGCAGCAGAATGCGCAGATCAAGACCGAGAGACCAGTTTTGGATGTAATAAAGGTCGAGGGAGCGGCGCTCTTCGAAGCCAATGTCACGGCGACCAGAAACCTGGGCGAGACCGGTCAAGCCGGATTTGACGGAAAGGAGGAGCGAGCGATCGCCGTAATGGCGCAATTCTCCAGGTACGAGGGCGCGGGGGCCGACTAAAGAGATGTCGCCCTTAATGACATTAATGAGCTGCGGGAGCTCGTCGAGCGAGGTGGCACGGAGGAATTTGCCAAGTTTAGTGATGCGAGGGTCATTAGGTATATTGTCGCCGTGAGTACGATAATATTTAATTAAACTTGGCTTGCCCATTTTAGTAAAAGCTTCTTCGGGAGAGAGTCCGCAATACTCGGGCTCCATGGAGCGAAATTTGTAAATTTTGAACTTTTGGTTGTAGCGGGAGAGACGAATTTCTGAATAGACGGCGGGAGATTTGGGGTCGGAGAGTTTTTCTAAAATCCAGATAATGCCCATAGGTATGGCAGCAAAAAGAAGAATGAGGCTGCCAAAAACGAGGTCACAAGTACGCTTAACTAGGCGAGCGCTGCCAGCAAGAGGCGTGACGCGGACAAGGATGGCGGGAGTATTCCCGATGAGCTCAAGCTCGCCCATTTGCGAAGAAAGAGCGACACTGGACGGAACGAAATAATAGAGTAAATGACGGTTGAGAGCTTGGTTGTAAACGTAGTCAGTGCGCTTTTCATCGGTCTGGAAGATGACATCGGGCTTAGTCTTGCGCAAGGCTTCTTTGAGTGAAGAATATTGACGGCGACGGAGATCTTTGGGTATGTATTTCAGGCCAGCAACGACGCCGGAAAGCCGAAAACCTGATTCTGGAAAAGCGGCGATATAATTGGCGAGATATTCAGTATTTGGACTGTTACCGATGATAATGGCTTTGAGCAGGGCGCCACGATTGCGTTTGAAGGCAATATTGCGCACCAAACGAACGAGACCTCGGAATAAACAGAGGAAAATAAAGCAAGAGATAATAGTATAAAGAGCCATAATGCGGACAGGAAAAAGATCGGTGCTAAAAAGAAAATCATAAGTAATGATACTCATGACGCCGATAATGGAAGCTAAGAAGAGGCGACCGATTTCCCACCAACGACTACGATCGAGAAAAACAGTGCGTTTGTAGAGACCGAGTGCGGTCATGATAATGAGAAAAATTGGAATGAAGATCAAAGCGGAGAGGACGAATTGATAGGGCGCAGCTTCGAAATAGAAAGGGCGCTGGTCAAGATGCGTGCGCATAAAATAGGCGAACAAAAAAGAAAACAGGATCGCACAGGCATCGCCAACAACGAGGAAGGCATGGAAAATCAGGCCATAGTCTTTTTTCATGCTCCCATTATACCAGATTACAACATGGTATAATAGGAGGAATGAAGATGGAAGAGATACTAGGCGGGTACAGCTCAGCGCGACTTTTGAGGCTGAAAACGGGCGATGCAGACTGTTATGCCAAATTGATGCCAAAGCGGATGGACTTGAGCGCGGTAAAACGGATACGAGCGATCTGTGAAGCTTACCGTCTGGCAGGAATGAGAACGTTGACGTTGCGAGGGTATGGGAATTTAGAGAAAGAGGATAAACATTTCTATATTTACGATTATATCGAGGGCGAAAGTCTGAAGGAATATAGCAATCGGGAGCTGTCGATCCCAGAAACTCGTCAGCTAGGAGTGCAAGTGGGGCGGGATTTTAAGAGGCTTAAGGATGTGGTGCAGCAAGAAGATTCCCTGCTGGCGACGGATGATATTAGCAAATTAACAGAATACGCCGAGAAATTATATCAGGAAGTGCGAGAAAATGACGCGCTGAACCAGCTGGTGAAGCGATTTCTCAAGTGCGAGCAAATTGAGAGTTTGATGGCGGAAATGAAGCAGACGACGGAGGTGTTTCTGAAGATGGGGCCGAACCTGATCCATGGCGATCTGAAACGTTCTAATCTGGTAAGGGGCAAGGACGAGCAAATTTACGTCATTGATATAGAGTCGATGCGAAAAAGTTATGATGTAATGAATTTGCGGTATCAAATCACTTGGATTTTGTTTCCGGAACAGGAGATGGAGAAAGAGTTTGCGAGCGGAATATTCGACGGGTTGTATGATGGAAAGAGGCCGGAGAGATTCAATGAGCAGATTAGATATGTGTTGATGCTGAATTTTTTGGAACACACTACGAAAGCGTACAAGCGAGGGGAGGATTTGGAGGAATATTTTGAGAAAATGGGTGAAGTGATGCGGGGGTTGGAAGATTTAGAAAAACCAATTATATAAGGAGTAATATGAGTAAGGAAAAAATTTTAGTAACGGGCGGGACTGGCTATATCGGATCGCATACGGCGGTGGAATTGATTGAGGCGGGATACGATGTGGAAATCTTGGATAATTTGTATAATAGCAAGTTGAGTGTACTGGATAAGATTGCTGAGATTACGGGTAAAAAACCGAGGTTTTATCAGGTTGATCTGAGAGATGCGGAAGCGTTAGCGAAAGTGTTTGAGGACGGTGAGTTTGATGCGGTAATACATTTTGCCGGATTGAAAGCAGTCGCGGAGTCCGTAGAGAGGCCACTGAAGTATTACGAAAATAACGTGGGCGGCACGATAAATTTGCTGGAGTGCATGCAAGAATACGGGGTAAAGAAGATTGTGTTTTCTTCCTCGGCAACGGTGTACGGAGAGCAAGCTTCGCAAAAATATGTGGAGACGATGCAGACAGGTGTGAATCTGTCGAGTCCATACGGACGAACTAAACATATGATCGAGGAAATTTTACAAGATGTGGCGAGAGTGGATCCGGAATTTTCTGTGACGATTTTAAGATATTTCAATCCAATCGGGGCACATGCGTCAGGGCTACTAGGCGAAGATCCGAACGATAAGCCAAATAATTTGATGCCGATCGTAATGAAGGTGGCGCAGGGGAAAATTGCAGAACTTTCTGTCTATGGTAATGATTATCCGACGCCGGATGGTAGCTGTGTGCGGGATTATATTCATGTAGTGGATTTGGCGAAAGGCCATCTCGCGGCACTCGACAAAATGGAGCCTGGGGTGCAGATTTATAATCTTGGGTCTGGTAAAGGGACTTCGGTGTTTGAGATTATCAAGGCGTTTTCTGAGGCGAGCGGTGAGGCTTTGCCACATAAAGTCGTAGCGAGACGAGCGGGAGATTTGGCTAGTTTCTATGCGGATCCGAGTCTCGCAGCAGAAAAATTGGGTTGGAAGACAAAGCTCAGCATTGACGATGCGATGAAGGATACGTTGAGATATTTGGGGATGTAACACACTAGACGGAAAGAAGACAGTGAACCGGAAAGGAGAGAGAGTTAACGCCAATATCTGATGGAGTTATAGTTGTTGCGCCGAAAGAAACATAGTGCGGCTCGTCAGAAGTGGCTGAAACGCTAGCCGTCCATAGGTAGCCAACCTGAGATATGTGTCTGATGCGCCGCTGGTTTGCATAGGGACGGGGATCGATAATTCCATAATAAGACATGTGGAGAGGTGTGCCCGTAAGTATTTGTTTTGTGGTGGACCCTGTAAACTGACCTTGAGAAATCGTGTTAAGCATTGAGCTATATCCCTGATTGATATCCGCGTTACTACCAGCAGCACCTCCTGTTTGCAGGGCATCCCCCGCATAAGTCTTAAGCAACTTATAGAAACTCCCACTGGTCTCATTATACTTCTGTCCTGAATACGGTAATTGCCAGCCTTTAGGACAAATGGAGCTATTAGAAACATCTTTACCAGTTGTACCGTCTAATGCTTCTCCTTCTTCTACAGAAAGAGCATTAGCGGCTAGCCATTGGTAGTAATTGCCTACTAGGTAATGGCTATCATAGACACCTGAAGTACAAGCATTATCGGTGCAACCAATAGAAAAGCCAGGGACTTTGTTGTAAGTTTTGCCATCAGACCCCATGAATGTATTACTGGCAGTGAAGGAAGGATCGGTCGATGGTGTCCAGCTACTTGTAATTGCTTGAACAATTGGATAATTTGAGATGTCAATATTATTCGTATTTGAGATAGTGAAGTAATCGACGAGTTTTAGGTGAGTATACCCTGTAATGCCGCCATCAGACGCCGTAAAACTAACCGTTAATGAGCTGTTGCTGCCATACGGATAGATTACCACATACTCCCCCTCATCCCAGGAATAGTACGCATGTTGGTTTAAGTAGGTAATACTTCCTGCCT
>CAZFGY010000035.1:0-7068 GCA_964518465.1 uncultured Candidatus Saccharibacteria bacterium
TTTCTATGGCGGATCCGACGAGACTCGAACTCGCGACCTCTGCCGTGACAGGGCAGCGCTCTAACCAACTGAGCTACGAATCCACTTCCCTAATTATAACCCATCCCTCTGTAAAACACAATAGCAAAATAGCCCCGACCAGCGAGGCTATTCTACTCGAGACAATCTTATTCTACGATTGCATCAATATGGCGCATAAACATGATGTCTTCTATAATTCCAATCACTGCCGCCGCGATCATCACTCCGCCTACTACTTGCACGGCAATGTTGAAATTAGAAATAATCACGTAAATACCTAGTGCCAGCATCACAAGCGCAAGCAATAGCACATAGAACCATTCCTTCACTCCTGACGCATGCAACTTAATAGCCGTATTGAGACGCACTAATGCCCCATAAATCATCCAAGCGCCGACCACGATACCGATTGCACTGGTCAATTGTTCCCAGAGCACAACAATGATTACGCCAAAGACCAAAGCGATAATGCCATACAGTAAATCATTATTATAAAAATCATACCTGCCATGTACCGCAAAATAGTTCACAATCTTGTATACACCCTTGACCATCAAAAATATACCAACGACATAGAAGACTACCTTAAGAAAACCATCTGGATTCCAAATCATAATCCCACCCAGTACACCAATAATCACCGATTCTAAAATCGCTAACCAGCCAGTACTCTTTGCTCGCTGCAAAACTGGTCTAGCTTCCTGACCTGCTGTCGAGCGTGACTTCGACGCAGACTTCTTCTTTGTTGCCATATTGCCTCCTAATTATATTTAGCTTATGCTTCTATATACTTTATTGTACCATGCCTTCTCCAAAACTACGAGTCTTTTTCCGTATCACCGAAACCATGCTATAATATATCTAATGAAAACTATTAGTATTGTCGTCCCCTGTTACAACGAAGCTGAAGTGCTCCCGCTTTTCCACGCCGCAGCGCTCGCAGTCATCAAAGACCTTCCGCACTATCGTTTCGAAATCATTTTCGTCGATGATGGCAGCAGCGACGGTACTCTCGCAGTCATCAAATCTCTCGCCGACACCGATCCGCGCGTTCGTTACCTTTCTTTCTCACGCAACTTTGGTAAGGAAGCCGCTCTTCTCGCCGGCCTTGAGGCTGCCAAAGGCGATTTTATCGCTACTATGGACGCCGATTGTCAAGATCCACCCAGCCTCCTGCCGGAATTACTCCAATACGTCGACCCCGCTCCAAGCTCGGACTCAAGCAAAACTGTAGAAAAATTTGATTGTGCTGCTACTCGCCGCGTTACTCGCAAAGGCGAACCTCCGATCCGCAGCTTTTGCGCTCGCATCTTTTACAAACTCATCAACCGTATGAGCAAAGTTGAAATGGTAGATGGCGCCCGCGATTATCGCCTCATGAGCCGCCAAATGGTTGATGCCATCATTTCTTGCCAAGAATACAATCGTTATTCTAAAGGTCTCTGGGGATTCGTTGGCTTCAAAACTAAATGGGTCGAATACGAAAACGTCGAACGCGTCGCCGGCGAAACCAAATGGTCCTTCTGGAAACTTTTCAAATACGCTATTGAAGGCATCGTCGCCTTCTCTACTATACCTCTCACTCTAGCCGCCTTCTTCGGTCTCCTTTTCTGTTTCATTGCCTTCATCATTATCCTCGTAGTCATTATTAAGACTCTTGCCTTCGGCGATCCTGCCACCGGTTGGCCTAGCCTCGTCTGCATTATTATGTTTGTCAGCGGCGTTCAGCTGTTCTTCCTCGGTGTCATCGGTGAATATCTCGCCAAGACCTACTTAGAAACCAAGCGCCGCCCACATTACATCATCAAGGAACAGTCTCGTGAATCTCACTAAAATCCGTTCCCCCCTGCGCACTAAATACGCTGAGTACGCGGAAATCATTCGCTATCTAATCATTGGTGTTCTCACTACTTTAGTCAGCCTCGGCACTTACTACGCACTTGTTCTTACCGTTCTGAGCCCCAACAACGCTTTCGAACTTCAAATCGCGAATGTTATCTCTTGGATCGTCTCCGTCCTCTTTGCCTACTTCACGAACCGCAGCTTCGTTTTTAAAGTCAAAGATACCCACATCCTCTCCGAATTCTTCAAATTTGTCGCCAGCCGTCTTTTTACGCTCTTTGTCGACATGGCCATCATGTTTGTCTTCGTCTCTCTACTTCACTTCGACGACAAAATCATCAAACTCCTTACCCAAATCATCGTCATCGTCTTAAACTACGTCCTGAGCAAATTCCTCGTCTTCATCAAACCCAAATCTTCAGCAAGCCCCAGCTGACCTTACAAAAAAGTTATCATTTTGTAAACCTCCCCAGACGATATTTTTTCTATCTTCGCTATAAAGCTAAAAAACATAAAAGATATTGACAAAACTCACAAAGTTTGCTATAATAAGTAGTACAGACTGCCAATAGTCTGCGCTCTTCAAGATTCTGGCTCAATTCACAATAGAAAATGGAGGCAAAAGTTATGATGCACCCCAGCATTGACAGAGATTTCCGACTTTTTATGCTTTTACCTGATTCCGAAGATTATCCCAAGTTACGACACCAAACCTGTATTGATTCCTTCTGCGCGGGTTATTGTTTTGCTGAGCTCTATCGGCGAGGCGATCTGGCAGAAATTTTAACCATGGAACTGGGTTCCGCCCAGCAAGTCAACGCCATCATGGCCGAAGCCCATGCCAAAAGGACCCCTGATCTCGCACCAAGCAAAGACATCTTCAACATTATCGAAAGAAGTATCAACGCAAAATACTTTCCCCACCATACCGACCGCACAACCTCGCCACATGAAATCAAACTGTCGTTCATTAGCGGTTTCCAAACCGCAATGTACGTCAAAGGATGGAGCGATCAGCGCCCGCTCGGAACTTGCATGGATTATCGCGGATCTAATCCCAGCGAATACCGTACAAGCATCCGCAAGTTCACTGAGGAAGTAATATCTGCCTTAAACGAATTCTATGTATACTAGATCATAGAGTTCACAGCATTATTTTAAGCGATTGAGCACATAGCCCTCGATTCAATTCTGGAACGAGGGCCTTTTATTCCGCTGGAAACTATTGATGTAAGCAGAAAGAATAGAAAAACTCCAAGCCAAAACTCAGAGTTTTTCTATGGTGCGGGTAGAGAGAATCGAACTCTCGTCTCATCCTTGGGAAGGATACATAATAGCCATTATACGATACCCGCTAACATTCCTATTATACTACAATTAATCTTAAAAAGAAATCTCCCACCCATAACCCGGGTAGAAACTAGCCAGCGGAATCATAGCCCCAGAATACTTGCCCACCCGCTACAAACGAACTTCCTCCGCGCCGGGGTCGTCCGTCCTTGGGCTAGCGTCCAGCAGGTTCGGAATGTCGGTGCCGATGCATACTTTTGGTCATCTGTCGTTAATTCTCCTATCGTCGCTCGGAACCTCGACTTTAATCCTTACGATGTCGCCCCTTCCTACATCTATCATCGCTTAAACGGTTTTTCCTCTCCGTTGCCTCTTGCTAAGCTGATCTATGGAAAAGAGCTTCGTCCGCAGCGGCAATATTGACTTAACAGGTACGTATATAGGTTTGTTTGGGTTAGAGACATCAGTATATTCATGTTGGTCCAATCAACATGCACAAGAAATTGAACGATTATATTTTGGCCGTGATGTCGTTAGGCCCGCGCTAAAAGTTGGGTCTCAATATGGTTTTCCCCTCCGTTGCCTAGTCTCTACTTAGGCTATGGGTATGACTTTTGCGCGCGCCGGATATACAGCTACTGCAATAGGTCATCAAGTGCTTAGAACCGTAGGTCGTGAAGCGGATATTTGGTCACTTGTCGCTAGCTCTTCTACTCGTGCTAGGTATCTTTATCTCGACCCAGAAAGTACCTATCCTTCTTATAGTTATAATCGTTCCGACGCTTACCCCCTCCGTTGCCTTATGCTACTAGGATAGGAAGAATGGGGGATTCCTCCGCGCCGGATTTATAGAACCTTCACCAAAATATGAACAGTTTCGGCGTACTGGTTGGGGCGCTGTGTTGTGGTCTTCTATATTTGATGTCCAGATATCTGCTAGAGCATTACATTTTATTCCAGAGTACTTTTACCCTTCTCTAAGCTATGCTCACCTAGGCGGCTTTTCCCTCCGTTGCCTCTTGCTAGGCTGATCTATGGAAAAGAGAGAAGTGTATACCTAAAGCTATCATGCTGTAGCCTAAGCTTTTACTTCTTTCTTCTAGACTCATAAAGCTTGTATTCTCTAACCCTTTCTTTTTGAGAGACTAAAAGAAATCGTAGGCTCGAAGAGTAATATAATAGTGTACTTGAGTGTTTTCTTTACTGCTTTGGTCTCGGAAAAAAGAAAGGGTTAGGGGATACTTGTTAGTGGGTTGAGAAGAAAGAAATAAGGGGCTAGATCTAGCCATTCTTTTTGTCATGGTGGGAGAAAGGAGGGTTATTGGTATGCGTCTAATCAAGCTACATGTATTGTGCCTCAAATTAGATCTTTATATCACTTTTCGTGGTGTAAAAATTAGCATCGCCTTACGGCGACGCTAATTATGCTAAAACTATCCCTATTCTAACAAATTCCTATAGGCAGGTCAATGGGGAGGTGCACACAAGAAGATGTTACCCCCAGCTAAAACTTCTCTTCCCCGTCACCCACTTCAATAAAGACTTCTACCTCATTATTCTCGTACAGCGCCGCTACTTTCTCATTGAAAGTCGTAAAGGTGATCTTCAGCGAAGCGTAATTCACCTCGGAATTAGTTTTATCGTTCAATTTCACATAATAATAACCGTCACCATTGCTCGACAAGAAACGCTCACTTACTTGTCCCGGTTCCAAAGTCATCGCTTTCATCGAACGCCCACCGTCCACGTTCATATTATCGACCAAACGCCCTGTTTCCTGATATTCAACAACACCGCCCAGCTCATCCGCCGCCAAGCGCAAATCCCCCGGATGTTCAGCCAAAATCTGTTCTACTCTCTCGGCGTACTGATTTGCCTGCTCATCAACCGCTTGTGAAACCTTCGTCTTCATCAATAACAGATAGAGCATCCGTCGATATTCTGACTTATTCATCCCGAAATTATCCCTCAAGATCTTCAAGAAGCCCTCTTCACTCCTCTCTACACCCCCTACTTTGCGATGTTCATCAAAAGCTTTATCTACCTCCGCTTCCGTCACAGACAGACCCAGCTCTCGCCCCAACTTCAAAGCATAGGTATATTCTACCGCCAAATACAGCGCCGCTTGCTTATAACCCTCGCGCACCATCTCCGCATCTTCCCCACTTCCTAGCTGTCCGCCCTGTTGCTCCGACGATTCCAGATTGCTCCGATAAATCATTAAATAATCACTATACCGCACGCGCGTACCTTGCACTTCCGCCACCGGCACCGGAATAATTTGTGTCACCCGATAGATCATATCTCCCGTATCTTGCAACTTATACAGCATCGCCCATCCCGCCACTACCATCAGCACAATCGCAACCAAAGCCACCACGACCGTATTAATAATCAGCTTATGCTTCGCATATTGCATCGGGTATTTGAATTTCCGACCCTGCGCCAAGACCTCTTCGCGTCGTTCTTCGACTTTTTCTCGCTCAGTTTTAGGTTTTTCCTTAAACAAACTCATCTTACCACTATTATATCACGCTAAAGTATGTTATAATACAAAAAAGGAGTTATTTACCATGGGAAAAGAAAAAGATTTAGTTGAACGCAGTCTCGTTGTCTGTAAGCCGGACGCCGTCCAACGTGGTATTGTTGGTGAAATTTTGCAACGTTTCGAGCGCGTCGGTCTCAAAATCGTTGGTATGAAAATGGTCATGCCTGATGAAGATCAATATCGTGCTCACTATGAAGACATTGGCCAGATGATTACTCGTCGTGGCGAGCAAGCTTTCCGTTACAACCTCAATTACATGATGACCGGGCCGGTCATCGCCATGGTCCTCGAAGGCGTCGAATGCGTACCGCTAGTTCGCAAAATCGTCGGCCCGACCGAACCAAAATCTGCAGAAATGGGTACCATCCGCGGCGACTTCGCTCACATGAGCTTCGGTTATTCTGATGCTAAGGGTATGGGAGTGCCAAATCTTATCCATGCCAGCGGTAACAAAGAAGAAGCCAAAAAAGAAATCGCCCTCTGGTTCAAGCCTGAAGAGCTCTACGATTACTCTGATCTTAACGAAAAATACACTCGTTAAATCCTTCCTCCGCGCCGGATACGTCAGCCCTCAGTTGCTTGTGCAGCAGGTTCGGGATATCGATTATGCTGCACGCTTCTGGTCATTCGTGGTTAATTTTGCTTACAGAGCTCAAGGTTTTAACTTTAACGCCCGGAACGTCTATCCTTCCCGTATTATTGACTATCATCTGGGCTATACCCTCCGTTGCCTCTTGCTAGGCTGATCTATGGAAAAGAGAGATAAGGCTTTGACTCCTCTTTACTTCGTCCGCAGCGGGTACACTCATATCTGGAAAGGACAAAACGAAGTTGGATCAAACAGCGTAACTGCTGTGCAAGGTAGTAATGGTATGTATTGGTCTCGCACAGCACTTACTAACACTACCGCTTATAATCTACATGTAGCCATAGCAATAACTGATGTGAAATTAATAACTAGCCATGCCTACGCTCGTTCCCTCCGTTGCCTAGTCTCTACTTAGGCTATAGGTATGACATGTTTCATCATTCTTCCTATCCTAGTAGTATAAGGCAACGGAGGGGGAAACCGTAGAGACGATGATAGGAACGACTATCTGGGTAAAGCTCTAGTAAATAGAATACCATTAAATAGCTATAATAAGGAGCGACGCCAGCTACTTTCGACCAGGTATGTGTATTATAGCCAACCATACCAAGAACATTATCAGGCCATACACTTACATTTCCGGCGCGCGCAAAACGTTCACATGATAGTTTCTGAGCATTACTTAACAGGAGTGGGATAGTTTTAGAAACGTTCACGTGAACGTTTCCTCCGCGCCGGGTATGTTGCTCCCCAATCTGGTTACCAGCAGATTCGACAT
>CAZFGY010000036.1:0-6927 GCA_964518465.1 uncultured Candidatus Saccharibacteria bacterium
CCCGACCTCCTCGGTGTAAACGAGGCGCTCTAGCCAGCTGAGCTAGCGACCCATGGGGTTATTATAGCATAAAACCGAAAAGAGAAAGAAAAATGCCACCCCGAGGGGTGGCGAGGGAGTCGGAGCTAGCAGGCCGCATTTTTAATGAGGACGAGATGAGGCTCGCGACTTTCTGCGTGAGAGGAGACTTCCAAACTGGCAAGTAAAGGTTTGACTGCCTGATCGAGGGCTAGAAAGGCTGTTTCGACTTTGGGATCGTCGAAGTAGGGCTCGAAAC
Source organism: uncultured Candidatus Saccharibacteria bacterium (assembly GCA_964518465.1). GTDB lineage: Bacteria > Patescibacteriota > Saccharimonadia > Saccharimonadales > Saccharimonadaceae > Nanosyncoccus. The sequence goes on from CAZFGY010000036.1 coordinate 278, forward strand.
GGCGGTTGGATGCGCTCAAAATAGCGAAGAGTCGCGACAGGGTTTTGATGTCACAGATGCGGAGCTCTTGGCATTCGACGCGGTCGAGGAGAAAATGGTAAATTTGATCACTGTGGCTGTCGTTGAGCAGAAGGTCGGGGTCGTTGGCGGCGCTGATTTCGCCATCAGCGCAGACGAAAAGGGGAACAATACGTATGCTTTCAATCTCGACGCGAATGCTGGTGAGTTCGGCTACCTGGGCGTTTCTGGTCATGTTATTTTCGCGAAGTTTAGCTGTAATCGCAGCGCTTGCGGTCGCATGAAGATCGTACTCTTCGGAAATTCGCGCCAGCTCATTCTCGAGCTTTTCGAGTTGACTTTGCAGCAGCTTCAGAGCTTCACGGTGCTCGGCTTTTTGCTTGACCAGAGACTCATGATCGTTTTCCAAAGCGATGACACTTTGGCTGATTAGCTGTTCCTGGTCGATTAACTCAGTGAGTCGGTCTTTGGCAGGGGGAATTTCCGGCAGAATGCTCGACAACGGGGTCGAGACGATGCTCCTGGGCTGATCGTGGGTCGGAGCGGGACGCTTCGGTTTTGGAGTATTCTGATTAAGCCTACGAATGAGAGTTTCAGCCTGTTTGGGGGAGCAGATGCGGTAAATGCGATCTTTAATCTCGCTGATGCTGCAGGAGTAAATCCTGCAGAGTTCAGGGAATCCGGCGTTTCTTTTCAGGGCGCGGCGAATCTCGCCATAGGTAAGTTCGGAAATTGACTTAGAACCGACCATTAATTTGCCTCCTCTTCTAAAATGGTTTTCAGATTGGTCTGGAGCGAACAGATAGTGGAACGGGCAGCTTCGAGACGCGCAGGGAAGTTCTTGTCAAGGTGGAAACGGTTAGCGCGGAACTGCAGGGATTGGCTGGGCGGGGAATCACTGTTGTGATGAGGATGGTGTAGGAGTTCGCTGCGGTTGACGCCGTTGATCGCGGCGATGAAATCGAGACGACGGTAGATAGTTGGCTCGGAAATGCCGTATTCTTTAGCGATCTGGGCGATGCTGTAACCTTTGTTCAGCAGAGACATGTATCCTTCACACATTTGTAAGGTTCTTTCACTGAGCTGCATAATTTAACCCCCTTTCAAAAATGCACTAGGTGTACTCTTTCTATTGTAGCACAGATTAGCGATTTTGTCAATAGATTTGGACGGTTTTGGGCTATTATAGAGAGATTTTGTGGTATAATTAGGGGATAAAAACTGGGATAAACCAGAGAAAGGATAAAGCCATGGAAGAAAAAGTTGAAAAGATGCGACACAGTCTCAGCCATGTTTTGGCGGCAGCGGTGAAGGAGCTTTATCCGACAACAACATTTGGGGTAGGTCCAGCGATTGAGAATGGTTTCTATTACGATATTGATTTTGGCGGGGAAAAGGTAACAGAGGCGGATTTGGCGCAGATTGAGAAGAAAATGCGGGGGATTATTGCGCGAAAATGCGAGCTGAAACGTAGTGAAGCGACGCGTGAGGAAGCCTTGAAATGGGCGGAAGAGAACGGTCAGAAGTATAAGACTGAGTTGATTGAGGAATTGCCGGAGGGGGAGACGATTTCTTTCTATGATTTAGTGGATCCAAAGACCAAGGAAGTGTTGTTTACGGACCTTTGTAAGGGGCCGCACGTCGAGAATTTGGGGGAAATTGGAGCGTTTAAGTTGCAGCGCGTGGCGGGGGCGTATTGGCGGGGCGATGAGAAACGCGAGATGTTGACGCGAATTTATGGGGTGGCTTTCGCGAGCGAAGAGGAATTGGCAGAGTATTTGAAGCGTCAGGAGGAGGCAAAGCAGCGCGATCACCGGAAGTTGGGGAAAGAGTTGGATTTGTTCTGTTTCTCAGATTTAGTGGGTGCGGGTTTGCCGCTCTTCACGCCGAGGGGGACGGTGCTTCGGGAAGAGATGAGCGAGCTGTCGCTTGGTCTCAGGGGCAAAGCGGGCTTTAAGAAAGTGTGGACGCCGCATATTACGAAGGTAGATTTGTATAAGAAGTCGGGGCATTTTGCGAAGTTCGGTGATGAACTGTTCATGGTGCATTCGCAGGTGAATGGGGAAGAATTTGCCATGAAGCCGATGAACTGTCCGCATCATGCGCAGATTTTTGCTTCGAAGCCGCGGACTTATAAGGAAATGCCGGTGCGCTATATGGAAGCGACGACGGATTATCGAGACGAGAAGACTGGGGAGCTGGGGGGAATCTCGCGGGTACGGTCGCTCACGCAGGATGATTCGCACGTGTTTTGTCGCAAAGATCAGATTAAGCAAGAAATTCAGACTTTGGTGGGGATTGTGCGCAAGCTTTATAGTACGGTGGGGATGGACAAGTTGAGGGCGCGCCTGAGCTATCGGGATAGTTCGGATAAATATCTAGGCGATCCGGAGCTTTGGCAGATGGCGCAGGAGCAGATTAAAGAGGCGGCGATTGAGAATGGTTTGGATTACTTTGAACAAGAGGGTGAGGCGGCGTTTTATGGGCCGAAGATTGATTTCATGGCGGAAGATGCGATTGGGCGCGAACATCAGGTGGCAACGGTGCAGCTTGATTTTGTCCAGCCAGAGCGTTTTGAGCTCGAATATACGAACGAGAAGGGAGAAAAAGAGCGTCCAGTGATGATTCATCACGCCACGCTGGGGTCAATTGAGCGGTTCTTGAGTGTCTTTATCGAGCATACCGGAGGCTGGTTCCCGCTATGGTGTGCGCCAGAGCAGGTGCGGATTTTGACCGTGAATGACCAAGTCGAGGATTATGTAGCGGAGATTGAGGGGATCTTGAGCGGTTTGGAGCTGGAGGAACCGGTGAAGCACAATGAACTGAGATACGAGGTAGATCGCAGCGACGATTCACTGGGGAAGAAGATTAAACGGGCGACAGAGATGAAAATCCCGGTAGTGGTGATTGTCGGTCCAAAGGATGTGGCAGAGAGAGTAGGAAGCGTACGGACCAGAGATGGGGAAGAAAAGGTGAAACTGGACGATTTGGCGGGGTGGCTGAAGGGGATGAGCGAGAAGTAATCTTGGCGCTGGCTTTTGATAAGACGATTGTAATTTTAGGGCCGACGGCTTCAGGGAAAACTGGGGTGGCGATTGAAATTGCGAAAGAAATTGAGAAGCGAGCACGCGAATCAGAGACAGGGGAATTTTGCGGTTTTACAGGTGCAGAGATTATATCGGCAGATTCACGGGCGATTTACAGTGGCATGGATATCGGTACGGCGAAGCCAACGCTCAGTGAGAGACAGGGAATTGTGCACTGGGGGCTAGATCTGGTGGAGCCGGGGGAAAGGTTCACGGTAGCGGACTGGAAGCAGTATGCGGAAGAGAAAATTCGGGAGATACAAGCACGGGGAAACTTGCCGATGGTGGTAGGCGGGACGGGATTATATATTGATGCGCTTGTATACAATTATGAATTTAGTGAAAACAAAAAGATTTCTCAAGAGGATCGACGAGAGATCTGTACAAATTATTTGCTCATTGGGGTGAAGACAGACAGGGAAGTTTTGCGAAAAAGAGTCTTGGAGCGGGCGAGTAAATTATTTGCTCAAGATTTGTATGAGGAAACGACGAAACTGGCGGAGAAATATGATTGGGAAAGCCAGGCGATGAAGAGTAATATTTACCAGTTTGTTTGGGGGTATTTGCAAGGGGAGTACGATCTGGAAACCGCGCAGGAGTTGGCTGGCTTAGACGATTGGCACTTGGCAAGGCGGCAGTTGACCTGGTTTCGGCGGAACAAAAATATTAACTGGTTGCCACTTGCCGAGATCAGGGAATACGTGCTAAAATGTATGCAAGATGAGCAAAGAAACTAATACACCAATAGAAAAATTGTTCGGGTCGAAGACGCGTGCGAAGCTGTTGGGGTTATTCTTTGGTAGCCCGAGCAAGTCTTTTTATGTGCGTGAAATTACGCGGGTGATTGAGGAGCAGATTAACTCAGTACGGCGCGAATTGATGAACTTAGAGAGTATCGGGATTATCCGCAACGAAACCTTTGATAATAAGGTGTATTATGCGGCAAATATGAAACATCCTTATGCACATGCTTTCCAGGAGATTTTTGGTAAGAAGGTGACGCCGGCGAAGGTGCAGGATGTGCGGCGGGCGGCGGCGAATGGTTGGGACGAGTATATTAAGCCGGTTTCGAAATATTTGCGGGCGATGGTGCTTTTGAATCGGGTACCAGGGCAGGAGGGGGTGGACCTTTTGATCGTTGGTGATGATCGGACGAAGAAGTTGACGCAGTGGGCGGCGGTGATTGAGAAGAAACAGGGGAAACCTCTGAATTATGTGATTTTGCGCCGAGATGATTATCTGTATAGACGGAGTGTGAAAGATCGGTTTATTATGGATATTCTGGAGATGGAAATAGCAGAGATATATGATCCAGAGGGAATTATTAAGAGTGACGAAACAATAGAATATTAGCTTGGAGGTAAGAGATGTTTGAGATCGAGAGCAAAAATCCGGATGAAATTGTGATTACGACGAAGACGGCGTCGATTAAATTTGACGTTGCAAATGAGACTATAGATGCGAAGCTTGAGGTGGGGAAGATTGTCGGGCCAGGTGAATTTGAGATTGGCGATGTAGCGATCCGAGGTATTGCGGTAGAAGGCGGAAAAACGATTTATGATGCGGTGGTGGGGAATGTGCACGTGGGGATTATTGGGGGGATTGACGATGCGAAGGCGCTGGATGATCTGGGGATTTCGAATGTGCTCTGTACGAGCTCAGTGCGGGCGGTGCGTGAAGTCGATCCAAAGGTGGTGATTGCGATGGGGAATGTAGACGGAATGGTGACTGAGCTCAAGCTAACGCCGAAAGCGGAGCGTAAGTATAGGGTGAAGAGCCTAGAGACGTTGCCGCTGGCGCTAGAAGTAATTGCTCTGACTTAGGGGTGTTTTGATGAATTTTCTGACGATTTTGATTATTCTGGGCGTGATTTTGGTGTCGATGGTTTTGCACGAGCTGGCGCATGGTTACGTGGCGTATTTGCTGGGCGATAACACGGCGAAGGATGATGGGCGATTGACGCTGAATCCGATGAAACATCTTGATCCGGTGTTGTCGATTTTGATGCCGCTGGTGCTGTTTATTTCGGGCGGGCCGATTTTTGGTGGTGCGAAGCCGGTACCAGTCGATTCGCGGAACTTGAAGCATGGAGTGTGGGGCATGGCAATGGTGGCGATTGCAGGACCGTTGACGAATTTTTTGCTGGCGCTAGTGGCGTTTTTGATCGGCTACTGGACGGGCGGGCTAGGATTTAATAATGGTGCGATGTTTTATACGAATAATATGTGGGGAATGATTATTGTGCAATTCGTGATGGTGAATTTGGGATTTGGGATTTTTAATTTAATACCGATTCCGCCATTGGATGGTTCGAGAGTGCTCTATGCGATTGCACCGGATGGGGTACGGAATGTGATGGAAGGGATGGAACGATGGGGAATCGTCGTGGTGATGCTATTAGTAATTTTGGCGCCGAGCCTACTGTCTGGTTTGATGAGCGGAGCGGTGGATGCGATTTTGAGCGCGTTTGCATGGCTGGTGGGGAAGTAGGACACGGGGATCTGGCTGTGAGGGAGTTGGGGTGTGAAAGGGTATGAAAAGGCCCCGCTTCTTAGGCGGGGCAGGGGAAAGAGGTAGTGGGGGCTAGTTGGTCTTACTTTCTCCTACAGGTTGCTGTGGGGACTGGAAAAGGAGAGGGGTGTTATCGTGAGTACGACCTCCTCCTATGTTTGCTATAGGGTCATGAGCAGGATTCTGAGTGTGGTCGGAATTGTTATGTTTGGGTGTGTCACACGGGTCCTCGGGCTGATATTCGCATACGCCAGCTGTGGCTTCACAGACAAAATGGTAGTCGTTGGTTGCTCCGGTGCATTCATAATGGCTTTCGGGAGTTTCGTAGAGTGTTTCCGCACTATAGATCGCACGGTCTTTAACGGGGTAGTCAGAGTATACATGGATATGCTCTAAGTGATGCTCGTAAAAGTTGGGAAAATCGAAGGTGGCACTGTGGCCATTAGCGTATTCATACGGTTCATACAAGTCGTTACTCACAGTAACACTTTTGGTGCTGCCGGGGGCATAATAGGCGTCGGCAATAGCGTTGCCATCTTTGTCTACAAGATGGACAATACCGCAGTACTGCTGGTCGCTGGCGCGCTCGCACTCGGGGGTATAGACTTGGCTGACAGTCGGGGGAGTAGGATCCTTGAAGAGATCGACGCAGCCGTAGACGTAGCTGCAGATGGTGTACAGGGCCAAGCCGATCAGCAGAGCGAGGCCGTAATAGCTGAAGTAGCCGATGATGCATCGCTCGGGCTTTTTGGTTTCGATTTCGGGGCCACTGATGGAAGCGTGCTGGTCTTTCTGCTTGGACTGGGTTTCGAACAACATAGATGTCACACCTCTTTCTTAAATTTGCGAACTGATTTTCGTATAAAATCAATTTATGATTCTATTTTAGCATACTGATAATGTTTTGTCAATAGTTTTTATGGTTTTTGCTGGAAAATGTCAAGAAAAAGGGGATTTTGCAAGGAACGGGGAGAGTATGCTATAATAGAGGTAGCCCTGGTGGCGGCATGATTTTCCTGAATAATCATGTTTAGG
>CAZFGY010000037.1:0-6718 GCA_964518465.1 uncultured Candidatus Saccharibacteria bacterium
TTATGGTATTTCTCTCCGTTGCCTAGTCTCTACTTAGGCTATAGGTATGAGAGAGCCACATTGCATCACTCTTTTCCATAGATCAGCCTAGCAAGAGGCAACGGAGGGTAGAGGCAAGTAAGCTAGCATAGTGGCTAGAAGGAAGCAAACTAGACTGATCGAAGAAAAGACGTTGAGTTGACATAAGTGAGCTAATAGTAGGAGCCCAGTACACTCCATGGGCACCAATAGCTCGAACTTCTTGATAGCGTGGATTGGTTGCTCCGGCGCGGAGGAAGGATATTCCTCATACCTATAGCCTAAGTAGAGACTAGGCAACGGAGAGAGAAAGCGTGTGAGTGTCCCGTCTGTCCGTGTAATAACGTGACTGAGCCAGCTTCAAAATAATATTCATGATTTTGAGCTGTGCCTGCTCTGCTAGCTGGAATAAAGGATTTTTGCCCGACTCTAAATAGGTAAGCTATCATATCGACATGTCCGCTGCGGACGAAGGATTATTTTTTGACAATTTTTTTGGTGACGTCGAATTTTTCCATGTATTTCCCTGCTATGAGGCGGGTTTGAGCATAGAAGGCAGCGGCGCTTTGGTAGACGATGGCAACGATTGGCATGAGAACCCATTGAATAACCATCCAGAAACTGTGTTTCTTCTTTTGGCGTTCGGGGCGCTTGGGGAGGATTTTGAGTGAGATGATAATTGTAATGATAAGACCAATGGCGGCGACGGTCTGAATCCAGCCAACGACGTTGGGGAGGTTGAAAGCGACGGCGCCGCGAGAGCGGAGGTTGAGAAGCATGGGGATCCAGCCGCCAAAGGCTACGATAGGAGCCATGATGGCGAGGGTGACGTGGCCATCGAGGAGACGCATAAACTTAGGAAAGAGTTGGAGAAAAGGGATGCGACGGTCCTTGGAAAAGAGGTAGGAGCCAACGTAGGCGATATCGCTAGCACCGTAGTCCCAGCGTCGGAGTTGGACGAACTGGGCTCTAAGGGTGGAGCCGAGGGTTTCGGAAATGACGGCGTCTTGGTAAATTGGGACGCGGATAGGGATAACGCTATAATCGCCATCAAAGTAAAAAAGCGAACGCCAATACTGATGGCCGTCTTCGACAATGGTGCGTTTGCTCCAAAAATCCATGCCTTCGAGGGCGGCGAGGGGTTGAGAGTGAGAAGCGAAATTGCGTAAGAGGTGGGGACGCATGGTGGAAATAATATTAAAGAAAGAGTTGGACATAGCGATGACGCGCATGGGGGCAGAGGCGTCCCAGATATTGTTCATGAAGAGCGAGACGGGTTGATAGCTGTAATGTTGGCGATCGGGGCGGACGAGGAATTCGTAAGCGACGTAGTCGAGATATTTGGGGCTCATGCGGTTATCGCTGTCAAGAGAGGTGACGATGATATTTTCTGCGCGGAGATGTTTTTTCTCGACGTAGGTGGCGAGTTGGTGGCCGGCGTAGGTGAGATTGGGGCCTTTGCCGACGATTTCGTTCTTGAGATTGGCGGGGTGTTTGACGAGGAGAAAATCGCGGAAGGTATTTTTGAAGAGGGTTTGGAGAGTTTTGGCATTTTCTTCCATAGTCGGACCACCGCGTTCTTCGTAGCCGAGGACAAAAATAATCCGTTCGTTAGGAAAAGTACTATCGCGAACGGCTTCTACGGAAGGGATTAGGGTCTCGAGACTTTCGTCGTAGGCAACCATAATGATAGCGTGATAGATGTCGTGGGGCTTTGGTTCGCTTTTGCCTTCGACGATGGAAAGCATGCGGAGATTCTGGACGTGTTCGAGAAAGTCGTAACTTTCGTCACGGCGGCCATGAAGACGTTCGAAGGCGTCGTGAGGATGTTCGAGATCGGCGAGACGTTTGGACCAGTCGACGCGTTCGGCGCTTTGGACGACTTTGTAGCCTTGAATAGTGCGAAAGGCGGTAGCGACGGCTTTAACGAAGGTGATGGAGACAACGATAAGTACATAAATTGCGCCGAGGATAGGATTAATCCAAGAGAGGACAAAAAGGAGGATAACGGCGGCGTAACTAAGGGCGCCGGGGAGGATCTCAAAAAAGCGATAGAGTGGCTTGCGCTTCCCTAGCGGGATTTCGAGATTGGACTTCATTACCACTCTCCTAAGAGTCGGAAAATCACAATGAAAGTAGCAATGATAAGGAACATGGTGGCGAAAGCAGTGACGAGAGCGACATCTTTGCTGTATTTGCGATAGATGCGTAGAATTAAGAGATTATGAATGAAGCCGTAAATAATAGCTAGAGCTGGGAAAGCGAGCATGTTCATCCAACCGTCGCGGCGGTAGCCACCGCTGATACCGGCGATTTCACCATAAACATCACCGTAGCCGACGATAACAACGGTGCTCTGAGGACGCAAAGTGGTAAGAGAAAAAATCAGGAGCGCAATGCTGAGGAGGGCGAGAATAATCATGGCGGTCATGAGACCTTTTTGTTTACGACAAACTTCACGCCAAGTAGAACCAAGACTAGGTTGTCTGATTTTTTCGGGTTTTGCTTTGACCATTTCGATAATTATATCCCAAAAGGCAGTTTTTGGCTAGATATACAAATTAAAACATAATTATTATAAGGGGTCTAGTCAAACGGAGGAAGATAAGGTATAATCAGGAATCAAAGGGAGAATATGAAGAAACTGGTTATTGCAGGAAGTTCGAAACTACACGAGCGTGCGCTGTACTGGCGCGGGTATTTTGAGGGCCGAGGCTATGAAGTAATTGATTGGCCATGTCCTTCTTCGATGGAAGCAGAAACGATTGATGAGCCGCAGACGGCGCCGGGATTGTCACTGGGGCGGTGGTTGTCTTCGAACGATGATGATTATGCAGAGCGCCTGACGAAGGTTTACCAGCGGTTTTATAAGAATTTGGACCAGGCCGATGTGTTTTTCTTAATGAATGAAGATAAAAATGGTGTAGAAGGTTATATCGGGGCGAGTATGATCGCTGAGATTACCTATGCGGTGATTGGAAATTTGAATCGGGGTCGGAAGGTAGAAATTAATATCTTGAAGATGCCAGCGAAAGAGCAGAATTGCTATGAAGAAGTGAAGTTTTGGCTGGACCAGAAGTGGGTGAAGATCTATCAGAAGCCGACGGGCAAGAAGGCGACTATTCCGGTAGAAGACGAGCACGAAGAAGAGGTGGTGGAAGAGTCGGAGGTAGCGGAAGAGGTGGAGCCACAAAAGCCGGCTCTGTTTGAGGCGAGCGTGACGATTGGGGCGCCGGATGTGAGCGTTGCGCCAAAGACGAGGCTGTTTGGCGGAGGCGAAAAAACGGTGGATATTGTGACTTGCTCGAAGAAATGTCTGAAGAGTTTGACGCCGGAGGCGCGAGAATATTTGAAGGTGCTGGCGCCAGAATTTCCAGCTTGGTTGTTGAAATATTTAGCTGCGCCAGAAATGCAACGTTTGACAAAGGTGAGTAATAACTGTGGACTGATGCATACCAATTTGTATCAGTATAAGCACGAGTATATGGTGTTTTTGCATAGTGTGGCGACGGCGCTGATTGTATGGAATTTGACACATGATAAAAAACAGACGCTGGCGGCGCTGCTCCATGATATTGCTTCCCCGGCCTTCAAGCATAGTATTGATTTCATGAATAATGATGCGGAACATCAAGAATCGACTGAGGCGGATACGGGTAAAATGATTCGCGAGTCGCGGGTGATTACCAGGCTTTTGAAGAAAGATGGTATTTTGGTCAGCGAAGTGTCGGATTATCGGTTGTATCCTTTGGCGGACAATGAGATTCCAGGGCTGAGTGCGGATCGTTTGGAATATACATTGGCTAATGGTTATTTCTTGTATGATACTTGGACGCTCGACGACGTGAAAGAAATTTATCAGGATTTGGTAGTAGTAAAGAATGAGTCTGGGGTGGACGAAATGGCTTTTGCAAGCGAGAAGATAGCAGCGAAGTTTACGAAGGGGTTTTTGGCTCTGAGTGAAATTTATCAGGGTGATAAGTCGCGGGCAAACATGCAATTTATTGCGGATATTTTGCACTCGATGATAGTGCGCGGTGATTTGACGACTGATGATCTTTATGTGATGTCGGAGCGAGAAATTATTGATTGGATTTTGAGCTGTGGCGATAAGGTGCTGAGTGAAGCGTTTAGGAACTATCAGCGAGCGACCACGGTGGTAAGCAGTAACACGTTGAAGAAGAATATTTACTGCGTGCCGGCGGGGTATAAGGTACGCTACGCAGTGCCGTTGGTGCAGACGGAAGATGGTGTGAAACGAGTGACGGAGCTGGACCGCTCGGTAGATAAGGCGGTGAAAGACTTCCTGGACCTGAAGCCGGCGAAATATGTCGGGTTTGACTTTGATTTTAAGCCTTATACTGAGTAAGAATGGCGACTGAGCTGGCGGAGGCTGTATATCGTTATGTAAGGGCGGTGCCACGGGGTAGGGTAGTGACGTATGGGCAGATTGCAGCGGAGCTGGGTAACCCTCGGATGGCAAGGGTAGTGGGTAATATTTTGCACCATAATCCGGATCCGGATTATACACCGTGTTTTCGGGTGGTGAATAGAGAGGGACGTTTAGCGGCTAATTTTGCGATTGATGGGATGGAAGAGCAGCGCAGAAGGTTGGAAGCCGATGGAATTGTTGTAAAAAATAATTGTGTTGACCTCAGGAAATATCAATTTTTGCCTCAGAAAAAGGTATAATGCTATTGCTTTTTTAGGTAATCTGTGCTATAATGAGAGGCGAAGTGTAAGACAAAACAAAAACTAAAAAGAGGATAAAGGACGTGTGTACAGCCGCAACTTATAAGACTAAGGATGCCTATTTTGGGCGGAATCTTGATTATGAATTTTCTTATGGTGAAGAAGCGGTAGTGGTGCCACGGAATTATCCTTTGGAGTTTCGGGAAGCGGAGCCAATCAAAAGCCATTATGCGATCATCGGGATTGCGTATGTGGCTGATGAGACTCCGCTGCTCTATGATGCAGTGAATGAGAAAGGCTTGGGGATGGCAGGTCTGAATTTTGTGGGTAATGCGGTTTATAATGAGCACGTGGAAGGCAAGGATAATATTGCACAGTTTGAGATTTTACCCTGGGTGCTCAGCCAGTGTGCGACGGTAGCAGAAGCGAAGAAGTTGCTTGCGAAGCTGAATTTGAGGAATATGGCATTCAACAAGGATTTGCCGCCGTCGGAACTGCACTGGATGATTGCTGATGCAAAGGAACAGATCGTAGTGGAGGCGGTGAAAGAGGGCTTAAAGGCGTATGATAATCCAGTAGGGGTGCTGACGAACAATCCGCCTTTTGATCGACAACTATTACAGCTAAGCAACTATCAACATTTGTCGGCGAAAGAGCCGGAGAACTTGTTGGCGCCGGAGATTGATTTCGGGACGTATAGCCGGGGGATGGGGGCGATCGGCTTGCCGGGGGATTTGTCGTCGGAATCGAGGTTTGTGAAGGCGGCGTTTACGAAGTTGAACTCAGTGTCAGCGAATGATGAAGCGGCGAGTGTGAGCCAGTTTTTCCATATTTTGCATGGAGTGGATCAGCAACGGGGGTGTTGTAATTTAGGTGATGGTAAGTACGAGATTACGATTTATTCAGATTGTTATAATCTTGATAAAGGAATTTTCTATTATACGAGTTATGATAACCATCAGATTACGGCGCTTGACATGAGGAAAGAAAATTTGGAAGCAGAAGATTTGATACGGTACGCGATAATTACGGAGGAACAAATTTGCAGACAAAATTAGGATAACAGTACCGCCATAAAAGATCGGTATTACAATTTGTTTTAACTCATTACGGTGCCGTTTAAGAACTGTCCCTTGCGGTATGTCCGTCCTCGGAAACGGGGGCGGGCTCTTGGTATTTTAAAGTTTTTGTATTGTAGCTTAGCCCTTATTTCTTTTCTCGAAACCCACTCCAGCGCCCGTCTTTACGGGGCTGTCGTTCCTCGCAACCTGCTAGGTTGCTCTTTTAGTTTCTCGTAAAGAAATAAGGGCTAAGCTACAATACAAAAACTTTAATCATACCTATAGCCTAAGTAGAGACTAGGCAACGGAGAGGATGACCACGAGAACGATCATGTGGTCCATAAATTAACTTTACAAATGCATCTAAATGATAAGCACGGTATACAGTATTAGCATAGCTAGACCAACCATAAGCAGCATGCCCAATATAACGTAAATCGGATTGTAATACCCACGTATGTCCGCTGCGGACGAAGCTCTTTTCCATAGATCAGCCTAGCAAGAGGCAACGGAGGGAAAAGCCAGTTAAGCGCTGATAGAGGTAGTAGGAAGGGGAGACATCATGAGGATAAAAGTAGAGGTACTGAGTGTCGGTAGGAGTATTGACAATAGAGGACCAAAAACCGGCATGCGCGCTAACATCCCGAACCTGCTGGTGTCTAGCCCAAGGATAGATGACTCCGGCGCGGAGGAGTGAGAGAGAATTCAGTATATTTTGTAATGATTGATTAAGGTTCAAGGGGAGTATGGTAAAAAATGTCGAATTATAACAAAATTATTGGAAGATTGATGGTTCTAGAGGTTAGTGCTTCGCACTGGGCAGATAACGAACCAATAAGAACAGTTCCCTACTTCCTTCACTAGTAATCCGCCGCATGACAGCAAATTACTAGTGGAGCCATTGGCAGGGATCGAACCTGTGACCTGCTCGTTACGAATGAGCTGCT
>CAZFGY010000038.1:0-6561 GCA_964518465.1 uncultured Candidatus Saccharibacteria bacterium
CCAAAAGTAGGCATTGGCACCGACATCCCGAACCTGCTGGAGGCTAGCCCAAGGATGGACGTCCCCGGCGCGGAGGAAGAAGGCTGTGCTTGCTAATCCTTTTCATTTTATGCTAGTCTAGCCCTAGCACCTTCCTATCTTGACCTAGCCATTCTTTTTGTCATGGTGGGAGAAAGGAGGGTTATTGGTATATGGAAATCCGACTACGTATTCTTAGCTTCGAACTAGAACTAGTATGTAGAAAGTATCTGAAAAAAGATTAGCCTCGCCAAAAGGCGAAGCTAACATATCACTAACAATCCTAGTCTAGCAAAACACTACAGGCATGTCAATAGGAAGGTGCCACCTGATCCACAAACCCCATTGCTCCCTCACTAAAGCTTCCTCATCATTCTATTTATGACCCGCATCGCTTCATAGACTTTATATTTGAGCTTCTTCACTGGCAAGTCCCACGTCCCTAAATAATCCACCTCATACCCGCCAAAAGTCTTCTTGTACTGCGTAAACCCATACCAAGGATGATTTTTATCCTCCGAAGGCGTCATCCCCCAAAAATCAAACCGTCTCCCCCCCGCCGCCCGCGCGTCAATCATCTCCTGCACCGAGAGCACCGTCCCCCCCGCCAGCTTACGATAGTCATCATCCGCCCCCGCATGCACCGCATATCGCACGCCATCATAATCGTACACCAGGGAAGCAGCCACCACTTTCCCCTCAAACTCTGCCAAATACAACGTCGCAAACCCCGCCGCCAATTGCTTCTTAAGATGTGTCTCCCCTTGTGGCGTAAACTTATTTCTCTCTCCCACTTTCATCAGCAGCCTCATCAACGCTCCCACCTCTTCCGGGTCTTGTGTCTTCCTAATCTTCAAACCTTTTCTTTCATGACCCCGCCACTGCTTACGTTTACGATCTTCCATTCCTCTTAACAAATCTTCTTGCGAAACTGTCAAATCAATTACCCAAGTATGTCCCGGATTTAGTTCATGTGATTCTTTTAGACCATTTTTCTTCAAAACATCAATAAGTAAATCCCGCTCATTTCCAAATCTTTTCGCATTTTCGTCAATCGTCGTCGGTTCGACACGCACAAACACTACCCCTCGCCTTTTCGCGACTTCGAGTAGAGAATTCAGCGCCCGTTCTAGGCACACCGTCAGATCTGCATCTTTCTGCATTCCCACCACCGGTCCATACGGGCAATACAAATACTCTCCTAACTTGGTTTTCTCAATCACGGCCAAATAAGAAAATCCCTCCCCCTCCACGCGCAAAGTCTCTTTACCTTCCGCCTGCTCAAATTTTTCCCACTCCTCCGACTGCAAAAAATGACCCTTCATACCAAAATTATATCATGAAAAAGGCCCCGCGCTTGGCGGAGCCTAAAAGGTGATGACTTGACAGTGCTAGTTGAGACTATGATGACGAGAAAACTCCCTCACACCCCGAGCCCCCAAGCATAGAGTTTGCTCACGAAACCCGGGGTGTTATTTCACGCTCTTCACAACCCGGCCCTAAAAGGACGGGGCATGATCCATGATTAGGGGCTGGCCCTGATCGAACGACTGCAACCGGGCCCGCTGGCCCCAAAGTTAAGCGTCTCCATGCACATCCCGTTACTGCTAGAACCCCGCCAGACTTTCATCTGGCGCCATCGTGACAGCATAATGGTCGGCCGACACGACATTCGATTCATCTCCCGATAGCCTCTGGTGCAGTCGCAATCGCTGACCTCGCCTGTCATCCCGAAGCGACCCGCCGGCATAGCCACGCCCATCCGCAGCACATTGGCTGACAAATGACCCATAGCCATACACATCACGGCCATCAAGCAGCAACACGCCAAAATCACGAAAATCGGCATATTGCACCTCCATCTCAGTTACTGAACGAGAGCATACTTCCATGCACGAAAATCGGAGTCTCGCCGGTTAAAGGCCTCCACACCTATCTTAAAGGCTTGGAGCGAACCGGAGGAATTCTTCTGCCGGACTTTCGTGCGGCGCCACCGCGATCGAAAATCCAGCCACAGCCACTCGCCGCTGCCGACGCCACACTTCCTCCAAGCGTTTGCCCAGAACAAGCACGCCAGCCCGTGCGGGTCCCACAAAAGGGCTCCCGCCGCGCATAATGCAGCCGCCAGTGCGCAGATCATTACCATCGATGTCGCCATACAGACGACCCCCTCTATTCGAACTTGGGCCTCACTTGCTGAAACTCCCAGGAGCCATTGGCTCCTATGTCATAACCTTCACCTCTTTTCTTAAAGAACTCTGTCTTCTTCACCTCCGCGTTTCGTTAAAATGTCTCAGCACAAAACGCTAGCTCATAGACAGGCGTCCCATCCGCTATGCAAACCGTATGTCTGCAAACCCGAATAGTTACTCCTAATACTACAGCAACCTTCTCTCGCTGTCAACTAGTTTTTATTGAATTGCTGTCCTCGGTGCAATACTTAAACTATAAGGATCCGTCGGCTTCACCCCCGCCTGCATCTCAAAATAAGCCGCCGCTCCAACCATCGCCCCATTATCACCCGCCAATTTCGGATCAGGGAAGAACACCTCGACAAAATTACCACCAGAAGCCCCTGAGAGCGCCTCTGTGGCCCTTTCTCTCAGCACCTTATTCGCACTCACCCCTCCCGCAAACACTACCGTTTTCACGCTCCTGTGCGCTTCTAGGGCCATTTTCAGCTTATCAATCAGTATCTTTGCCGCCGTTTCCTGGAAAGCCGCCGCGAAGTCCGCTTTCTGCTGATCCGTCAATTTCTCCGCTAATTCATACGAAGGCGTCGTAATTGGCAGCCCCAGCTCCCCATGCACTGCCCTCAGCACCGCCGTTTTTAATCCCGAAAACGAAAAATCCAGCCCTTCCACTTGCGGAATTGGCAATTTATACTTTTTCGCATCACCACCCGCCGCACATTTCGCAATGCTCGGTCCCCCCGGATATGGCAGCCCCAAAATCTTCGCCACCTTGTCA
The DNA here is from genome assembly GCA_964518465.1 of uncultured Candidatus Saccharibacteria bacterium. Lineage (GTDB taxonomy): Bacteria > Patescibacteriota > Saccharimonadia > Saccharimonadales > Saccharimonadaceae > Nanosyncoccus. The sequence goes on from CAZFGY010000038.1 coordinate 2,989, forward strand.
AAACACTCCCCCACCGCATCATCCCGCGTCGTCCCAATAATTTCAAACTGATTGTGGTCCGGCATATAAATAATCTGCGTATGTCCTCCCGAAACCACTAGCGCAATCAGCGGAAACTCTGGCCCAGAAGATGCGAAATGCGTTAGAGGATCTGCGTGAGCTAACCAATTTGCATAAATATGTGATTTCAAATGATGCACCGCATATAAAGGCTTCCCCCACAAAATCGAGAGCATCCGCGCCGTCAACGTTCCGATCAAAAGCGACCCCAAAAGTCCTGGCGTATGCGTCACCGCAATTGCGTCAATTTCATCTTTCGTCACATTCGCCTTCGCCAGAGCCTCGTCCACCACCGGCAAAACCGCCTCCAGATGCGACCTTGCCGCCACTTCCGGTATCACTCCTCCGTACGCCGCAAAAATATCAATCTGCGACACGACTACATTACTCAAAATCTTCACCCCGTCTTCAATCACCGCCGCCGCCGTCTCGTCGCACGAACTTTCAATCGCCAAAATTTTCATATCTTTATCATATCATATTTTCATAAAACTGTCACCTTACCAGCACCCTTTCTCACCTAAGTCTTGACTGTCCCCTCCCCAGCATCTATAATAAAACTAAGTTTTTATTATTACCCCAAAAAAGGAGGCTTATGAACACTAATAGCGTCAAATCATCTACTGCAGCTGGTCTGCTTGGCATCTTTCTCGGTGCCTTCGGTGCCCACGATTGGTACCTCGGCAATACGAAGAAAGGCCTCATGCATATCTGCCTCTTTGCTGGCGGTTTCATTCTTATGGTTATCAGCGCTCCACTCGTCGCTCTTACTATCAATATTCCAGTCGTACCCGCTTTCTTCGGCCTCCTCACCGCTGTCGCTTACCTCGCTCTCGTTGGTAACGCTGTCTGGGGCTTCGTCGAAGGCGTCATCATCATTGCCCAAGGCGACGCCGGTCTTGCCGCCAAAGGTTACAAAGTTGCTCCAGTCACTTATGCCGCTCCCCAAACTCCTACCGTTACCCCAACTACTCCTACTGATACCGTAGCAGAAGCTCCAGAAAAACCAGCCGCTGAGAAAGCCGACACCAAACCTGAAGCCAAAACAGAGAAGTCTGAGAAAACCACCAAGTCCGACAAAGCTGACAAAGCCGACAAAAAATAATTCCCCCGCTCCTCGATCAAATAGCACCCATACCAGGGTGCTATTTTTTACCCTAGACTTGTTTCCTTAGCTTTCGCGCCACCGCCGCCTTCGCGACCTTAATATCCTCAAATTCGTGCGCCCCGTCCGCCCTCAGAATTGTCTTTTCGTGCCCCTTACCCAGAATCAACACCATATCCTTCGGTTTCGCCATCCGCACTGCCATTTCAATCGCCTTCGCTCGATCCATCTCTACAAACAGCGTCTCCCCCAACTTTCCGCCCGCCTTCTCGACTCCTTCTACGAACTGCTTCGCGATCGCTTCCGGATCCTCATCCCGCGAATCATCCTCCGTTATAATCACAATGTCACTTTTCCGTCCTAGAATCTCCCCCCGCATCTCGCGCGTCGACTCGTCCCGTCGCCCCGCACCTCCATGCACAGTAATAATCCTCCGCCCTGTTTTACCGACACTTTCAAACACTTTTTCCAAAGCATCCGGCGTATGCGCATAATCCACAATCACTGCAAAATCCTGCCCCTCCCGAATCCTCGTCATCCGCCCCTCAACCTCTGTTAGCGCAAAAATCCCCGTCTCAATTTGTCGCTTCGTCAGCCCCACCTTCTGTCCCACCGCCAGCGCCGCCAGGGAATTATAAACGTTAAATTTTCCCGGAATCTGCGTCCGAATCTTTATATCACCACACGAATATTGCACGCCATTAGCATTACAAACTATATCTGTAGCTCGCAAATCACCTTGCTTGATACCATAAGTAATAATATCACCATCCGCATATTTCCTCACAAAAAACTCTGCGTTTGCATCATCCGCATTCACAATCCCAAACTTTGACTTTGCAAACAACTTGCCCTTCGCCGCCCGATAATTCTCGAACGTCTTATGATAATCCAAATGCTCGTGCGTCAAATTCGTAAACACCGCGAGCTCAATCGGCACTCCCAAAATTCGATACTGCGCCAAAGCATGTGACGTCACTTCGAGCACCAAAAATTCCGCTCCTGCATCCGCCACCGCTCGCATCCGCTTATTCAGAATCTCCACTCGCTCCGTCGTCATGTGCGCAATCTGTTTATGCAAATCCTTGCCATTCTCACTCCACCCCACCGTCGTCAAAAGCCCTGCCTTTCGCCCCGCCTCGTTCAGCATCTTCCAGATCATGAAGCACGTCGTCGTCTTGCCATTCGTGCCCGTCACACCAATCACGCGCAGCTTCTTCGCCGGCAAATCATATTTCACCGCCGCCACCACCGCTTGAGCCCAATGCACCGGCAACACCGCCTGATTATAAAAAGGAATCTTCTCCACAGCACTCTTTAAACTCATACTCACATTATACTATAAAAAATCTTTCACATTTTTATTAGTACTATTTTCCTCATACCTATAGCCTAAGTAGAGACTAGGCAACGGAGAGGAAAGCCCCAGTGACGAGCATTACCGTTACCGTTGTAAACCATTTTGAGTACGTTATTATTAAGATCTAAGTACTCAATGCGTGGATAGAGAGTGAGGGCAAATTCCGTCCAGTAAGCCAGGACATTACTAACACCAATTATAATCTCGTTATTTATCCGAATATGTCCGCTGCGGACGAAGTAAGATTGGTTTAATTAACCAAAGAATATAATCTATTAACCTCTGTTACCCATACCATGAACTCGTAACGCTGTTACAAGTTCAACCTTCCTCCGCGCCGGGCTCGTCGCTCCTTGGGCTAGCCTCCAGCAGGTTCGGGATGTCGGTGCCAATGCCTACTTTTGGTCGTCTGTTGTTAATTCCCCTATCTACGCTCAGTACCTCCACTTTCTTCCCAGCAATGTCCTCCCTTCCCGTATCGATCCTCGCTTCTACGGCCTTCCCCTCCGTTGCCTCTTGCTAGGCTGATCTATGGAAAAGAGCGCGCGCCGGAAATTTAGTTGCATCCGAGGATAGACAGGACCTTTTTCGTTTAGGTGCTAATGGTAGCTATTGGTCAAAAAATTCATATACTGACACGACCGCTCACGATCTTCATGTTGGCGAAGGTCTTGATATCACTGCTTATCATCACCGTTTCTTTGGTTTCCCCCTCCGTTGCCTTATGCTACTAGGATAGGAAGAAAACTATTGGTTACTTTTGAAAAAATCGGCACTATTGTGAGTAAAATGCCAAAAGTTAGCCAAAATAGCGAGATAAACCATCGTTTTGCGGGGGCTGTGGTTTTAAGATGAGACTAAACAATCCGTAGACGAATGGGAATACCCAAAGAATAATGGCGAGGATCATACCTATATTATAACAGGGCTAGGACGTCTTTTAGAAGGGTCTACGAATTCAGAAATCAAAATGGAACCGCAATCGGGGGGGCGATGTACGGTTCCATTTTGGTTGCGGGAGTTGGATTTGAACCAACGACCTTTTGGT
>CAZFGY010000039.1:0-6170 GCA_964518465.1 uncultured Candidatus Saccharibacteria bacterium
CTAATTTTGGAGTAGCTTAGCTAGCTTGCCACGCAGACCGGAATCTTCAGGGGCACCGACGAGAGTATCGAGAGCGACTCTGAGAAGGCCAAGGGCGGTAATATAAGAATGGTCGAGATTAGTAGTAGTGCTATTCTTGATGCCAGGAATATCGGCTGATTCCACCAGATGAATGACTGGACGGCGTGCAAAAGGCAACTCTTTGAACCAATCGGTGGTAGCTAAAACATCCTGCAGCTCAGCTAGGCCAGCGCCGCCACCACACAGGAGAATTTTGTTGGGCAACATTTCGGAAAGATTAAATTCTTCCAAGGTAATCTGGACACCAGAAAGCCAGACGGCTAAGTTACGTTCAATCGCAAGCATAATGGTCTCGCGAGTATCAGCAGGCGTCTTGGTCGGATTATTGAGGGAAAGCTTGTATTTTTCCGCAGTATCAAAGTCGACGTCGAGAGCCTCGGCAATTTGGTGCGTAAAGCTACGTCCTCCGATCCCGAACATTTTGGTGCCTTCAACGCCGCCGTCATCCACAACGGCGATATCGGTAGTCCCGCCACCAATATCCATCACGATCGCCGAGAAACTACTGTCCAAATTATCACCTAGGCAGGCACGGCAGACAGCGAAAGGTTCCACTGCGACGGCTAGTAGCTCCAACGAGAGCTCGGCGCAAACTTTCTCAATCGCCGAGATATGTACCAGCGGAGCAAAAGCTGTGTAGAATTGGATTACAACGTCAGTACCCTTGAAGCCAATTGGATTGGAAATTTTGTAACCATCGATACTGATGCTAACGATGGCAGAGTTAATCAGGCGCACTTCGACACCAGGATTATTGGTTTCGTCGGCGATTTCGCGACGCGCTTTCTCACCGGCGCGATCTTGTACTTTTTTGATAATTAAGGCCATTTCTTGCTCAGTAAGAGGCTTATTGCCGCTCTGACGACGGTAGCGAACGGTACTAGTGGTACCCTTGATGAGCTCGCCAGCGATGCCAACAACAGTGAGTTTCGCCGTAGTGCCAGCGACTTTTTCAGCTTGGCTGAGGGCTTTCTCGCAAACGCTAGCCACGCCAGGAATATCGGCGATGGCGCCGGCATACATATTGCTTGAGTCTTGATGGGCTTTGCCGACTCCAATGATTTCGAGCTCGCGCGTCTCGCGATTTTGACGGGCGATAACGGCTTTGACAAATTCCGTACCAATATCGAGGGCTAGAATCGTATCACTAGCGGCCCTTTCGACTAGCGGGGTTTCAGTTGGAGCAACTTCAGGCTTCGGTGCGGCATCTTCTGAAGCGGCCTTGGCGGCAGCTTTAGCAGCGGCTTGCACTTTGGTCTTTGTACTCCTGAGGGTGTCTAGGAAGCCCATTTTAGATCTCCGTTTCTGTTTCGAATTGGTTAATCACATCGTCAATGGTCAAGTCGCTGTCTTCAAAGATGGTACTGAGGATTTGGATGCTAAGCTCAATTACTTCATCAACAAGGTCGGTAAAGGGACGATAATTCTCGGGAGCAGTGACCGATTCAGCTGGTTTATACTCAAAACCGAGGGAGACTGCTACTTCATAATCATCGTTTTCGTAACGAAAATCTGCGACTTGTAGCTGATGGCCAAAATCGGTGATTTCAAGGTCGATCGAAATATCTTTCAGAGAGCTATTGGCCAGCTCATCGGCCGACAATTCACGAAATTCTTCAGGAGAAATTTTACGTTCATCGAGGATGGAATCTTGGGGAGCAGCATCTAGATAATCGTTGTAACAGGTATAGAAGGATTCGGCAGCAGCAGTCTCGGGAACGGCATTGAGAAAATTAGCTAAATGGTCGAAGTCAAGTGTGGCCACATACTCGGTCGAGCCAGAAGCGCTGGCAGGTGTAGTCGAACGCTCAATTTTGAGGAAACGATGGTCGGAATACAATTTCGTAAATTCTTCAGAATGATCCTTCTGGAGCGCATTGATTGTACAGCTATAGAAATCCTCGATCGGTTTCGCTTCCTTCTCTGGGACTTCAAGGGCGTCCATGAGCTCTGGCAAAGAAATTCTCCACCATTCCCCGTCAAAGGTCTCAATAAAATCGTAAACGAGGTCACCAATTTCTCCGAATTGATCTAAGTCAACGTTGTAGGCGGCGAGATAACGATCGACAGTATCGAGGAGCTGTTCGGCTTTAAAATAAATGACGCCGTCGGCTAGCTGGACAGTGCCAAGCTTAGCTTTGATAGCTAAGTCATCTGCGGTAGCCGAATCTGTAGAAACCAAGAGCCACAGTTCAGAGCTATTTGGCAAGGAACTGGCAGAAGAATTCAAGGTAAGCATGACCGTAAGCGGATCTTCATCGACGGAGGAGGTTTTAGTCTTGAAGGTCATCGATCCCTGAGTGACGATGTTATCGGCACGCAAAAAATTCTCAACTGCCGAGTAAGCGACATTTTCAGAATTGTTGTAGCAGACGTAATACCAGATTGCAAAACCAACCCCTCCGAGGGCGAGAACGACAAAAACAATTAGAGCTGCAATCAGTCCGGTCAGACTATTATTCTTTTTCGGTGCTTCGACGGCGACTAGACCTTCCGGAACGGTTACTAACTTCGGCTCCGTAGTCTCGGCGGCTTCAACTTTGGTTTCGTCGGGTGACGGTTTGTGCTTTTGCTTTGACGGTTCGTTTCCTTGCATCTTGGAATTCTGATCCATAGCCCTCCTTGCTTTTGTTTTATTATACTACAAAAAAATAAAACATAACAAAATTGTGCTATACTTTTATTATGGAAATGATTACGATTAAAGATATCAAAGCGCGACAGGTTTTGGACAGTCGCGGTAACCCCACGGTTGAAGCGGATGTATTCTTGAGTTCGGGTCAGGCGGCGCGCGCAATGGTGCCTTCTGGGGCGTCAACTGGTGAAGGTGAAGCTTTGGAGCTGAGAGATGGCGACGCTCGCTATTACAACGGTAAGAGCGTGGCGAAGGCAATCTGGAATGTGAATCATGAAATTCGAGATCTTTTAGTCGGTAATTTTGCGAACCAAGATCAGGTTGACCAGCTAATGTTGGAGCTTGATGGAACTGAAAATAAGAGTAAGCTAGGAGCGAATGCGATTTTGGCGGTGTCCCTTGCGACCGCTAAAGCGATGGCGAAGACCCAAAATTTGCCATTTTATCAATACGTGGCTTCGATTGCGGGTACTACCCGCGAGATGGTTTTACCATTACCGATGATGAATGTGATGAACGGTGGTGCGCACGCGGATTGGTGTACTGATATTCAAGAATTTATGATTATTCCGCGTAGTGCCGGTACGATGGAAGAGGCAGTGCGGATGGGAGCGGAAGTCTTTCACGCTCTGAAGCGCGTATTGAAAGAACGTGGCTATGCGGTGATGGTTGGCGACGAAGGTGGCTATGGGCCGAAAGTGCGCGAAGGCAATAATGAGCCTCTAGAATGCATTCGGCAAGCCGTTGAGACTGCAGGCTATCGTTTAGGGCAGGATATTGTGTTTGCGCTGGACGTAGCGGCATCAGAATTTTGGAATAAGGATCATTACGAACTCAAGACTGACGGTTCTTGGAAGACGGCGGCAGATATGGTCGATTGGTATGCCTGGATGGTGGAAAATTATCCACTGGTATCGATTGAGGATGGTTTGGACGAGCATGACTGGGAGGGCTGGAAGATGATGACCGAGCGCCTAGGTGATAAGGTCCAGTTGGTCGGTGATGATTTATTCGTGACTAATGTTAAATTATTGCAACAAGGCATTGAGCAACACGCTGGTAATGCAATCCTGATTAAGCCCAACCAGATTGGTACTTTGACTGAGACAATCGCAGCGGTTAAAATGGCGAAGAAAGCTGGCTATCGCACCGTGATGTCACATCGTTCTGGGGAAACAGAAGATACTTCGATTGCACATCTGGCAGTGGGGTTAGGCACCGGCCAGATCAAGACCGGATCGTTATCGCGGTCAGAGCGGATTGCGAAGTACAATGAGCTGATGAGAATTGCAGAGGATCGTCCTGATTTGAGATTAGCAGATCCGTTTGGTAGATAAAGCGTCAAACGTAATGATGCCGCCTAGTCAAAGAGGTGGCATTTTTGTAAGCGATGATTTTCCGTACGGCGTCTTATCTCTCTTTTCCATAGATCAGCCTAGCATAAGGCAACGGAGGGAAAAACCGTCTAGGCGAGTATAGCCTAGAGAAGGGTAAAGGCGTTCTGGAATAAAGTGTAATGCTCTAGCGGATATCTGGACATCAAATATAGAAGACCACAACACAGCGCCCCAACAAGTACGTTGAAACTGTTCATATTTTGATGAAGGCTCTATAAACCCGGCGCGGAGGAGCTTCGTCCGCAGCGGACAAATATATAATTCTGCAGGCACGGTCTATAGCAGTGGCAATTATATCCATGTTTGGTCTAGTAGAGGTGGCCCCGTTCATACAGGCTATTATTTTATTACTACTGGCGATAAGTCATATCCAACTTGGGGACCACATGGTCGATTTGAGCCTTATTCTCTCCGTTGCCTAGTCTATACTTAGGCTATAGGTATGAGAGAATGACGAAGAAATGGTTTTCTTCCTATCCTAGTAGCATAAGGCAACGGAGGGAGAAAGCCATCAGAAAAAATTCAGATCTGGACGTATAAACCCTTACAGGTTGACTCGTAAAAGCATAAACATAACTGTGCTCATTGTTGTTAATTATACTCACTACCGAAGACCAGACACGTATAGTAGCACCCACTAAACGTACACTTTGCAAATAATCTATAGGGTCAATGTTTCTGGGGCGCGCAAAACGTTCACGTGAACGTTTTACTGAGGATTTCCTCCGCGCCGGGGGCGTTATTCCTGTGGTTAATCTGCAACAGGTTTCCAATATTGACGCTACAGCAAACTACTGGTCTCCTATTGTTGAGACCAATATCCATGTTTATACTCTTCACTTTTATTTAGACGATGCCATTGTTCCATCACATATAGATCATCGCTTCTACGGTCTTCCCCTCCGTTGCCTCTTGCTAGGCTGATCTATGGAAAAGAGCGCGCGCCGGATACTTGGAATGAAATTTTACGTAGTTTTGGTCGGGGTGGCAACTTGTGGACAAATTCAGCACTTGGCAAACAATACGCTTATTATTTCACTTTAACACCTAACCGCATAGGTGCGTCTTCTGATGATGCTAATCGTGCTTCTGGTTTCCCCCTCCGTTGCCTTATGCTACTAGGATAGGAAGAATGATGAAATTTAATTATGCCATTATCAAAAGTCGTTAGTTCTTCGCTCCCGATAAGACGACACAACGAACGGCATCGCCGGCCTGCCAGTTATTTGAATTAGATAGTATTACATCGTCCAAGCGTATTGCAAAATCAGTAGCATGCCATACATCTCGCCTAAAAGCCGAAATTACTGACGTCCAGACAAGAGTATAACTTGGCATGTCTAATCTACCTAAAAACGGAGAAATAAGGCCCGATCGTAAAAAATACAGTGATGTTCCAGTCAAAAGTTTCTCTAAACCATCCGAAAGTGGCGTAGAATAATTCGTTTCAAGAGCAAGTTCTTCATCCTCTCCCACATAACTACGAACTAAGTTCGCAAAACTCCCACTCGTCGTGTTGAACGCCGTATTTCCATAAGGCAAGCCCCAACCCTTTGGGCATATGCTAGTATCGATTGAAATGTTTGCTGCAAAATTTTCAGTTATTAAGCTACTATCACGTCCCGCTGTAGTCAAAAACTGATAATAATTTCCTGTCACATAATGTGCGTCATAAACTTTATTTTCTAAGTCTACGGCATAGCCATAATGATTTTTTATAAAATCTGGATCTTCTGATACAGTCCAACCTTGGCTTACATCAACGAATAACCGACCATCTGGAGTTAATAGTTTTGTTGGTATAGATGAGGTGTTCGCAGGATCAGCATATTTAGATAAGCCTCCCTCCTGAGCAGTTGAATACCCCGGTATCTGGTCGCTCGTTTCGCCTGGATAGACTAGTACATATCTTCCTTCATTCCAGGAATACACAGCATTAACGTTTAGACAGTCGAGTTGACTAGCGTATTCTTTACCATCACCATATACACCACCTGCTTCCACTGAAGGACATTTATCAATCGTAAACCTCTCCGGCGTATCAGGTGTCCTAGTAG
>CAZFGY010000040.1:0-6167 GCA_964518465.1 uncultured Candidatus Saccharibacteria bacterium
CCCTAGAAATATGAATCCGGTCTTTCACCACCGCCTCGTGCACCGGCTTATCCGCATCGTCAAATAGCTTATTTCCTACCTGAATCCGCCCATTCTTACGAATAGTTTTGTCCGGCAAAAGTTCCACCATATCTCCATCGTCCGTCACTAGAATCCGCTTTTCATCCAACCCAATTACGTTATATGCCATCTCCGCATTATGCTCCAACATATAGAATTCACCGTGATATGGCACATAATTCAGTGGTTTCAACCGCTCAACAAACTCCACATGATCTTCATAGTAAGCATGTCCCGAAAGATGCAGCGGACCCAAATTCGTCAGATGCGTCTTCCCATTCTGAATCACGCCCGCCCCTTCGCGTAGCAAACCGTCCACCGTATTCACCACATGTGGCTCATTGCCCGGAATCGGGTTACTCGAAAAGACAATTACATCACTCGGCTTAATCTTAATATATTTATGCGCCCCCGAAGCCATCCGGTTCAAGACCGCATTTAGCTCGCCCTGCGAACCAGTACAAACAATCGTAATTTTATCATCCGGCAGCTTAATAATATCCTCCATCTTCATGATGGTATCTTTTGGCACCTTGATCATCGCTGTCCTCAGCGCCACCTCGATATTATTAATCATCGAAAATCCTGCAAACGCCACCTTCCGCCCCCGTTTGTGTGCCTCCATCAAAATCAACTCAATTCGTTTAATCTGGCTCGAGAAACATGACACAATTACGCGACCGTTCGCATAATGGTCCATCACGCGACCCAAATTTTCCCCCACATCATATTCTGAATGCGGATGTCGCCCCGGCGAATCAATATTCGTCGATTCATTCACAAGCAGCGCAATCCCCTCATTCTTCACAATCTCATCAATCCGTTCATAATCCGTCTGGATCCCTAGCGGCTTTTCCTCGTGTCGCCAGTCGCCCGACAGATACACCACGCCATTCGGCGTCCGCACCACAATCGCCGTATTACCTGGAATACTGTGCAAAGTATGGATAAATTCCACGCTCAGATGTTCGCTCACCTTAATAATCTGGTGCTTCAAAGGATCGACCGGCTGATAATTCAGCTCCGGTACCGTCTCAAGCTCCGACATCTGCTTTTGAATCATGCCGATCGTAAAAGCTGTCGCATAAATCGGCGTCAAAGGATTGAATTTTGGCAACAAATGCCGGCAAGCCCCGATATGATCAAGGTGCGCGTGTGTGAAACAAATCGCCTTCACCCGGTCTTTATTATCCTCAAGATACTGAATATCCGGGATCATGTAATTCACCCCTGGATAATCCGCCCCGGCAAACAAGGACCCCATATCCACCACCACAATTTCCCCCTTATACTCAATGATAGTCATGTTTTTACCAATGCCAAACTCCCCGACACCCCCCATCGGAATGATCCGTACTGCTTCTGGGTCTGGCCGCGCTGCTTTTAGCTGTGCATTGGTCACCTGTTGACCACCATAGCCATTAAAACGGCTTTTATTTACTGGCACGCCGATAATATGCTGTGTCGCCTGCGCATTCACGTCCTGCGAAAGCATTCTCTGGTGATGCACCATCTCTCCCTTTCGCACCGATACGCCTAGTCCCACCTTCTTATTTTGGGCTTTTGAGACATTTACAGCGTTTTTAACGTTACCTTTTCCATTTACCGCCCTGTTATGGCTCCCCGTAGCTACAAGGCCCTTCTTGGCCCCCTCCGTGGCTCTAACAGCTTTTCGGCCATTTTCAGCCTCTTTTTGGCTACCCTTATGTGGCCTTTTTGTCACCAGAGCCGCGTCTTTACCCCCAGGAGCGAAATTAGCATTAAAGCTTCGTTTCTGAGCCTCTTCAAATTGTTTTTTTATATCCGGCAAGCGCTCGTCACGCATTTTTATCAAACGTGCACGCCGCTCGGCTTCTCGATTGTTCATATTTCCTTCTTCTTTAATCCCCTCAAGTCTTAAAAACTACCCTTATTGTATCAAAACCCTACCCCGTTGTCAATAATTATACCGCTCATGAAAAAGCCCGCCCCGACAGGGACGAGCCTCAATTTACAGGTTACCGCATTGCTTCCGCTTCAAGATCTCCGACCAGCGCCACTGTATCACTAAACAAGCGCTCATACGCCACACTACGATGTGTTTGGTGATTTACTCGGGGGTCTTTCCGCTTCATCTCGTCGCAAGCTCTAATTAGCTCTTCGAATCGAGATAAAGCATCCCTCAAGGATTTTTGCCGACTCATCCCCACATAGGACAAAAGCGACCGCTTGAGGGATTCGTAGCTCCGACTACAAGCAAACAGCATTGCGATATGATTCCTAATCGAATCCCAATCCTGTTCTCTGGCCTGTCCGACCTTGACCTGTTCATAAAGCCTCGCTAAATTCTGCACTTCTGTCATGCTTTATCCCCCTCGCTAAACAGCAGGTTCAGATAGCTAACCGGAAAAAATCCCTGAAAGGTCGGGTAATTCTCCGTCGCCGGAAGAACCGGCACGATCGGCACCAAAAGGTTCTCGATCGGCCAAGGCACTTCATTGTGCACACCCGCGAAAGCCGCTATGGCCACCCAGTGCGGTACGATCAACATCTTATGCCGATCCGCCTTCCTAGTCGCCTTAGGTAAACCGTGCAGCCACAACTTCTTGCGCGCTTCAATATCCTGCTTCAAGAAATGCCGATCCTTCGGCGCCAAAAGCGAGAATACTCCATTCAGGGTTCCAATTGGCTCCACATCGTTGACTAAAACCTGCACGCCAATCGGCCCGCTCTGCAGTTCACCATTCTTGCGATCGCTGATCAAGCCCGCCCCTTGCGGCTCAAAAACCGGGCTGAGGCCCCCTCTCTCCATTTGCACCGAAAGTTGCACTCCCGTCCAGTTCTCCAGGGTAAAATCCTGCTGAGTTAAGACTGAAAGCTCCGCCCCTGAACCACTCAAATTCTGACTATTCACGAAAAAACCTCCCTTAGATCTCGGTAACCTCTTAAGGAAACCAAACCACGCCAAGAAAATCTTCCTAGCGTAACTTACATCCCTTATTGTATCACAAATCTAAAATTTTTTCAATAGCTCACGAAATTCTTCGTCATTTTTCGCCGAAAAAGTCACGCTCCGCCCCCGCACCTTCACCATCGCTGCATATTTTTCACTTAACTTCTTCTCTTCCTTCAAAAATTCGTTGGCTTTCACCGCTTTTACCGAACTCTTTTTCTTATGATCAGCGATGTAACGCTCGACCATCCGCGAAGACCACCCTTCGGCGATCATTTTCGGCAAAATCTCGTGGATCACCTCCGGTTCTAGAGAAATCAAAGGGCGCATCGGACCTTCCATCAGATTATGCTCTTGCATCGCTTTCTTCGCCTCATCTGGCAATTTCAACAGTCGCATGGTATTAACGACACTCGCACTACTTTTTCCTACTCGCTTCCCAATCTCAGCATTGGTCAAATTAAACTGTTCTTTTAGCTTCGCATAGGCCGTCGCTAGCTCAATCGGGTTCAAATCCTCGCGCTGAGCATTTTCGATAATCGCCATCTCCAGCTTCGTCTGACCATCAAGCGTCCGCACGATACAAGGAATCGTCTTCAGTCCCGCTAGTTTCGAAGCTCGCCACCGTCGCTCACCAGCTACAATCTGGTACTCCTGGCCTTTTTTCACGACCACAATCGGCTGCAGCACCCCATGCTCTTGAATCGAATCTGCCAACTCTTGCAAGGCTTCCGGATCAAAACTCTTGCGCGGCTGTTCCTCATCGCGCACGATTTTCTCAATCTCCACTTCGACTAGCTTACTCAGCTTCTCGTCTTCATTGCGCGTCGGATCAAATTCTTCATCTACTAAATCCGTCGGGATCAGACTTTCGAATCCTCGCCCCAGCCCCATGCCTTTCTTTGCCATTATCTTTCCGTCCTTTCCTCAACTTCTCGCGCGAAATCCCTGTAAGCCTTCGCACCTTTGCTAAATTTATCATATGCCCCTACCGGCACTCCGTGACTTGGCGCCTCCGCCACCCGCACGTTGCGCGGAATTGTCGCCCGGAACACCTTATCCTTAAAGTATTTGCGCACTTCTTGCAACACTTCCACGCTCAAGCTCGTCCGCCGATCATACATCGTCGCAAGCACCCCTAGAAGCCTCAGGTCCGGATTCATCGCCTTCTTCACCATCGCCATACTTTCCAGCAGCTGCGCCACTCCTTCTAGCGCATAAAACTCCGTCTGCACCGGCAAAACCAAATAATCCGACGCAATCATGCCATTCACCGTCAAAAGCGACAAACTAGGCGGTGAATCAATAATAATATAATCATAATCTTGCTCTACACTGTGAATCGCTTTTTTAAGCACCACAAATTTCTGCTGCATCCCCGCCATTTCCACCTCGGCATTTGCCAGCTGTGGCGTCGTCGGTGCCAGGTCAAAATTCTTAAAACTCGTCGGCTGTATCACATCTTCAAACTTCGCCGCCGAAAGCATTACCTCGGTCATACTAACATCAAGATCCGCCTTCTGCACACCTAGTCCCGACGTTGCATTTCCCTGCGGATCTAGATCCACCAGCAAAACTTTGTTTTTATCCTTCGCCAAAAAATACGCCAAATTCACCGAAGTTGTCGTCTTCCCGACTCCACCCTTTTGATTCGTAATACAAATCACCTTCGCCATAACTATCTCCATTATAGCATAAAACTCACGCTTATTACAAAAGCTATTTATGTAAATAATACAGGTCCGCCGAGTTTGTCCGGAAAATATAATCCTGTTCAGAAAGCCCCGTCGCCTCGCGTAGTACCTTTAGATACTGTTCATTCCCATCCCCATAATTAGCAAATACCAATAGACCCTTCGACAAATCTTTACCCGCCAACACTTTGTCGAAATTCTTCACCGTATATTCTTGATGATGCATGACATACGATTCATCAATCACCGTAAAGAGCGTCAAATCATCCAAAAACCGCTCGTTCGCCGGATTATATAAGAAAATCGCCGGCACATCTTTCTTCTCTTCTACATATTGCGTCAACTCCTTGAATCTCGAGTACTCTACATTCGGCTCGATCTTCAGCGGCATCGGCAAAACCAGCATCAATGCACAGAGTCCCAACATTACCCATTGCGTTACCTTCGCTGAGCTTACCATTTTGACCAGTCGATACATACCATAGAACACCGCTATAATTGCCAGGCCACAAATCGGTTCAATATATCGTAAATCCTGAAATGGCGACGCCACCGATGCAATCAAGAAAAATACTATCGTCGGCCATAGCACCAAGCTATAATTCTCCGCCTCCTGCGGCTCAATCTTCAAAGTTTTACCGTGCCTCAGCCCATAAATCGCCAACGCAAACATCGCGATCAGCATAAACGGCAACAAATAATGGAAGGCATATAACACCAACATGCCGAAGAAAATTCCTACCTGCTCACCCAAATGCGCAAAATTCAGCAAATTCCCCATCACCCCCAGCCCACGATAACCGAAAAACATATGCTGAATCGAATACGGCCAAATCACGATCGACGTCACCGCCGCCACCGCTAGCACCCCAATATAAGCCCCGAGTTCCCTGTTTCGCTTCGCCGTCGCGTACTTTACCACCATCATAATAAACAGTGGCAACAGGAAGAAAATATAATAATACTGCGTCAGCACCCCAGCAAGTGCCACGAGCGCAATCATCACTAATAATTTCCAGTCTAAGTCCTTCCTCTCCACCAACTTCAGATGTAGCCACAAAGTCATCGTCACGAACATCGTCAGCATCGCATACATCCGAATATACATCACTGTGCTGATTGACGCTAGCGACAACGCCGCCACCAAAGTAATCACAAACGCCCAGATCTGTTTCTTCGGCTGTTTCTGCACCAGCTTTTCTGCAATCAAGTACAAAAACACCGTATTAATCGCAAACGCCACAATATTAATCACGATCCCAGACCACTTCGTGAACTCCCCCGGCGTCATTTCCATACCAATTCTCAAAAGCAAATAATACAGCGGCGGATGCACGTCGTCCCGCTGATTATTATAAACTGGCGCTAAATCCCCCCCCTCGTCCTCATTCACCACCAAATAATCTTTGTAATATTCCGCATTATGCCATTCGTTATAAAAACCCTCATTCTCGTAAATCTGCACTCGATCATAATTCGAC
>CAZFGY010000041.1:0-6112 GCA_964518465.1 uncultured Candidatus Saccharibacteria bacterium
ATGCGGCTGCCCTACCGTCGACAGCCCAAAAGCCCCCGCCCCCCAGAAAATCATCAAAATCGACGCAATCCACACTACCGGCGGCAACCGATTGTTGTCGCTCCGAAAAATCTTCACCGCTAGCCACGCCAGCAGCGCCGGCACCAAATATTTCGCATTTCCAATCCCTTCTGTCAGGATATTATCAGTCGTGTTTAGCAACTCTCCCCCATCACCCAGCCACGTAAAGACTAGGATCACTGCCAAAAACAGCATCAAAATCGCCAAAATTTGCCGCCAAAACCCGCCCGGCAGCTCATGCGCTGGCGCAGCTTTTGCACTCTTCTTACGGCCACGAGTCGATTTCTTCGCGCCTGAACTTCTCCCTGTTTTCGTAGACCTCGTCTTTGGCATACCCCCATTGTACCATATCTTTAGCCATAATTTCTATTGACTTTTTCTACAAACCGTGATACAATAAGAAAAGGACCGCTTCTAGGTCCAAAAATTGTACTTTAGGAGGAAAACACATGAGCGAGCGGCATTATATTAGTCTGGAACGACTTCAGTCCCTCTATCCGCATAATCGTATTATCTGCGTTGAGGCATCCTATTATCTCTATCCCGATGGACCCATCCAGGGGCGAGAAACTCTCGTCATCCCCCATAATCTTCCCATACATCCTGACGGCACCCCTTACGACATCACTACGCCGTATCACAGCAAAACCGCTACCGCCATTCTCAAAGCCTTCGGGATCGATTCCAAAGCAATCGACAGCTCCTTCTCTCAGAATGTCTATTCCATGACCGTGCGTTTTGGTGACTATTTCAAATCCGTAAACGGCGACCAGCACGAACACTTTTTCTGGCTCAGCAACCCCGTTAAAGCCCGCAGCATCCAGCTGCTCATTGAGCACGACACCAGTGAAGAGCTGGGCTGGATGCAGACCGTCAGTCCTTTTAGCGAACGGCTAAAACAAGAAGCTCAATCCAGCTACACCTTAGCCATCCCAAGCAGTCACCTTTGCGTCACCGGCTACATTCTCCTCTGCGACTATCGCACCGAGGAGATCCAGCATTCCTGCGCCGCCAAACGCCCCCTATTCTAAGTTTTTCCTCCCTCCCCCGCCCCCAGCCCGCTGGGGGTTTCTTTTTTCATATCTCAGGCACCACTCCCTTGCGGTGCCGCTTAAATTCAAAGCTTTCCGACTAAACGAAGCAGTAGCTCTAGGAATCTCACTTGAAAATCCTCTTCTTCATACTAATATATATGTAAGCAGTAGAGGTGCTTATGAAGATAAGCTAAGAGTCTTCCGGCCCTTCACAAAAACGACACCGCAAGGGGTGTCTAATAACTCAGCCGGCAAGCTCATAGAACTCAGCACGTTGAATCGTCCTTACGGTGTCATCATTCGCGCCGAATCTCCATAAGCTCACAAAAATGACTTGCATGTGACCAAGTTATTAGACACCACTATTATAACATATACATTTCTAATTCAATTAAAAATGGAACAAACAACGTACCGAGCACCCATTCGATCTAGTCTCGCGACCATAGGATGGATTAATCCCGTTATTTCCAGAAATTTGCAAATTATACGCACCAAGACCCGCCGAATCCGCAGTGGACGACCAGTATAAACCAAGATTACCGGCATGCGACAATTTGTTGTCATTCAGATAGACCACACCACCACGCACAAAATACAATGGGTTCGTGACAATCTCAGTAACTTCATTTGTTATACTATATGCATCCAATAAACCACCAAAACTACCGCTATCAGTATTATTGCTAGTGGGTAATCCCCAACCCCGTGGACAAATGCTTCCGCTCGCTTCAGTCGTCGTAATCAAACCTCCAGTCCCAGACGTCGCCGCATTCCATTGATAGAGATTCCCCGCCAAATAGTGCGCGTCATATTCCGTCTCACTATAAGTAGCACCATTTTTCTCATAAAAATCTGGGTCTGCAGACGGACGCCGATCCCCAACCTCAACAAAACGACTCGGACATTCCGCTAGACTAACCTTACCCATCCCACAACCCGTCGCACTAACTGGATCAATAATTAAGTATTGATTCATCGACCAAGATAATGTTGAAGTCACATTAGTAACACCCTCCACCAACGAAACTGTATCTTGAGTTACCTTTGGCGGGTATTCAGACTCTGCATTCCAATCCACATTTGAGCCATCGCTCATGTTCAGTCCGGCTCCAGTAATATCTAGTGCAAAATTCTGTGTCATCCAGCAATTACCATCAGCAAGCTTGGCTACCCAGTAGGATTTGCCATCACGCTGGTCTATTAGTTGTTTGGTGTAATGGACTTTCTCTTCTAGGCAGATTTCTGGCGTCATTTCTTGCATGTAAGTAATACGATCAAACCCTACTGCTACGGTAAAAGGTGTAGCAATGAGCGATACAGTGACAGACCCGCTATAAGTATCGGCCGGAACAGTCGTATCAAACTTTGCTCCTAGGCTTAAGACAAAGTCTTTCTGGATATCGATGGCTGCTTCACCAGGGTTTCTTGTCATACTATCAATCAGGTCTCTATCTTCGTGCACTGGAGCGTAGGACAGGGTTTCCGGATTGACAGTTTTACCTTCGCTAATATTGTAACCCCAAGTATTAACCGGAAAGTTCGTTACTGTAGTGTTAGACTCAATGCTATCAATCGTCGTGCCATTAGTGAGATCTGAGCCCACTAGGCTAGGTGTACCACTTAGATAGAGCATATAACCATCCGAGCGTTCTACATCAATACTAAGACTAGTCGACTGAGCAATGAACTTCCCCTCGGCAGTTGGATCTACTGAACGCTTTAGTTCCTTTGTACCTAGTGACAAAGTGATGATAGGAGAATAGGGATCGAGAGAATAGGGAGTAATCTCAGAATTTTCCTTGTCTTTGGCATACACCCTATTATCAAGCAACCGATCATTAATCATCAGAGGATTTATAGCCAAAATCGTCAAAACAACCAGCAGTAATACAGAAGTCATGGGCATTCTTCTAAACATCCGTTTCGTGAATTGGTTTTTGCCTAGCATATTTTGCCCTCCTTAGAATAATGAATTAGTTCCCGGGCGCGCAACACAAAAATGACACCGCAGGGGTGTTTACATAGTCTATCAAGCAATCAACATGATCACGAGCTAGGCTCCCTAGCGGTGCCATTTCTACTCATGATCACGAACCAAAATAAAATGCGATTGCCTTCAGCAATAGACTATGTAAACATTTCCATTATATCATAAGCTCAAAAAAATCACCACATTTCCTCCGCGCCGGCAGTATTAGCCCAACTGCCAGATATAAACAAAATCGAAATATAGGCGCTAACGGATACATCTGGTCATCTGTCCTTGCATCTAACGTTACTAGCCCAGAGCTTGATTTTAGCCCTAACGATCTTTATTTGTCACTTGCTGGACGCCATCTCTACGGCCTTCCCCTCCGTTGCCTCTTGCTAGGCTGATCTATGGAAAAGAGAGTCGTCCGCAGCGGCAATCCAGAACCTACGAACGGGGTATTATATAACCAAGGCTACAAAGTTCACGAATGGTCCTCAAGATCCAGCACCATAAACAATGTTTTCTTCCTTTGGGTAGAAGTCGCTAATACTAATACCGTATACAACTACTATCGTTTCTGGGGTTTCACTCTCCGTTGCCTAGTCTCTACTTAGGCTATAGGTATGAGAACGATCCAAAAACGCTTCCTCCGCGCCGGAGACGTCGCTCCTTGGTCTAGCTATCAACAGATTCGAGATGTCGATGCCTACGTACATTTTTGGTCCTCCGTTGCGAGTTCCTCTACCAATGCTCAGATTCTCTACGTTAATCCAAACCGTGTCCTCCCTTCCACCATGAATCCTCGCCTATGGGGCTTCCCCCTCCGTTGCCTCTTGCTAGGCTGATCTATGGAAAAGAGAGTCGTCCGCAGCGGGTTTATATTGGTTTGGAATAGTCATAGCAACAATGGTGGATGGTGGGGATATGAACAGTCCTACTGGTCTAGCAGAACCAATAGAACTATAAATAAGGCATTTTATTTTTGGAGCGCTGAAGAGTTTAAAATTAGTAATAGCTGGTATCGATTTAGTGGCTTTCCTCTCCGTTGCCTAGTCTCTACTTAGGCTATAGGTAAAAGAGAACGAAGTCCCTCCGCGCCGGTGTTATTAGCCCTATCCACGACTTACAACAAACACGAGAACTTGGTGATGCTGGATACTTTTGGTCTCATGTTGCCAATACTATAGCCAATATCCCCCGACTCACTCTCAATCCAGAATACGTTTACCCATCCAGCTTTAGTAATCGTTTTAATGGCTTTCCCCTCCGTTGCCTCTTGCTAGGCTGATCTATGGAAAAGAAAAGGCATAGCAATAATGTACAAGTAGCTCTCAACTATTCTAGTGACGTGGGGTATACTGTGTATTCCTCCTGGTATACTCTTCTAAAGAGACTAAAAAAGAACCGCACGCTCTTTAGCCTACGGTTCTCTTTATGTACTTGAGTATTTCTTTACTAGGTCGGTCTCTTTAGGAGAGTATACCAGGAGGAATACATATTATAAAACTACTGCTGAATATTTCTCATCGTCAGCGACAGCCTCCCCTTGTCATCGATCGCTGCCAACTTTACTTTTACCTTCTGTCCCACTTTCAGAACGTCACTCACATTCGCAATTCTCTTATCAGAAATTTGGGAAACATGCAGCATGCCATCAATTCCCGGCAAAATCGTCACAAACGCCCCAAAATCTTTAATCGTCGCCACCGTTCCTTCATAGATTTTGCCCACTTCCGGCTCTTCCACTAGTGAACGAATCCAATCCACCGCCTTCTTAATCGTCTCCGCATCATTCCCCGCCACCGTTACCAGCCCCGAATCATCGATATCCACCATCGCACCCGTTTCACCAGTAATCTTATTGATCATTTCCCCACCTTTACCAATAATCGCACCGATCTTGTCCGGATTTACCATCAGTTTCTCAATCCGCGGCGCATACTGCGACAACTCCTTACGTGGCTCCGCAATCACGCTCAACATATGCTTCAAAATAAACATCCGACCTTCGTGTGACTGTTCAATCGCCTTCTCAAGTACGTCTACGGGCAGACCATGTACCTTCATATCCATCTGCAAGGCGGTCACCCCTTCTGTCGTACCCGTCACTTTAAAATCCATATCACCTGCAAAATCTTCCGCGTCCATCAGATCCGTCAAAACATGTGGTGTGTCCCCGTCCATCATCAATCCCATTGCTACGCCAGATACCGGCCTCTTCAGTGGCACGCCCGCATCCATCAAAGCCATACAGCTCGAGCAAGTCGCCGCCATCGAGGTCGACCCGTTTTGCGACATAATCTCTGTCACGCTTCGGATCGCATACGGAAACTCCTCTTCACTCGGTAGCATCGGCAAAAGCGCTCGTTCTGCCAAATATCCATGCCCTACTTCTCGTCGCCCCGGCGCCCCAATCCTACCTGGCTCACCCACTGTATAAGACGGCGCATTATAATGATGCATATAGCGGCGCTTTCCATCCGTCACTTCCATCGTATCTACAACTTGCGCGAATGACAATGGCGCCAAAGTCACTGCATTCAGTGCCTGCGTCAGACCACGCGTAAACAGCGACGACCCGTGTGCTCGCGGCAAGACTCCCACTTGCGATGACAATGGTCGCACTTCCGTCAATTTCCGCCCGTCTGGCCGTACGCCATCTTCGATGATTCCTCGCCGCACTTCATTAAACACTGCCATCTCAAACGCCGCATGATACAGATTCCGCAAACGCTCATCATAGTCCGCTCGCTTCTCTTCTTCTGTCTCACCTTCACCGTACTTCTGCACAAAGTCCACATCCATTTCCTCTTGCAGCTGATCGATCTTCTCTTGCCGCTCGATCACATTTCCACGCACTTCTTTCAGCTTATCCCCGCACCATTCTTTCACTTCTGCTTGCGCAGCCAATTCTTCCTCCGTGTAGTGCATCTCGCAGTCCACCGGCTCCACCCCCGCCTTTTCTCGCAATTCTCTCTGGAGATCCAACGCCGGCTGGACATTCTTCACCGCCCAGTGCATCGCCTCGATGATCATCGCCTCT
>CAZFGY010000042.1:0-5951 GCA_964518465.1 uncultured Candidatus Saccharibacteria bacterium
GTTCATATAAAAGACTGACGATGATAAGTCTGTAATGCATGCTGGAAAACCAGCATAGATACAAACCATAATTGCACAACTAAATTGTTAAACATCAAATCTAAGAACTCTTTTGAGTCATTATCCCCCTCCTCGCAGCTCTCAGATGTCCCCATTTTATATCACGACAAATAATATGTCAAGGACTTTTTTCACTTTTTTATCAAAAAGTGCTTATTTTTAGTAAAAACACCCATTTTCTTCATCATTTTACAGCCAGAGTAAAGACCAAAATCCCCACTATCACCCCCAAAATCGCCCCTACCAACGCCTGTACCGGCGTATGCCCCTCTGCTGCCGTTAATTCCTTCTCGCCGTTTTTTTTCAATAATTTATTTAAAGCCCTGCCCTGCACCCCCACAGCATAACGCACGTGGACCGCGTCATAAATAACAATCGACGTAGAAGCCACTGCTAGAGCAAACAAACCCGTGTCAAAACCATAAGCCAAACCTAAAAACGTCGTCAAAGCGACCATACTGGCAGTATGCCCAGATGGCATCCCTCCTGACTGAGTCATGTATCCAAGCGCTGTCTTAAAATTAGCCATCGCCCTCTGACCTTTACCACCCCTGATAAAACCCCCGATAAACTTCCAGAACTGGGCCAGCACAAAAGCGACCAAGAAAGCGACCAAAGCATACCAACCTTCCATACCGCCATTATAGCATAAGTGATAATATTAATCTAGTCCCCTAACGTTTGCTGAAGAACGCTCTCTTTACCCAAATGGTTATCGCACCCCCAACCCCTGATACCAAGATCAACCACCATAACCATTTTTTATCACTTTCCTGTTTACCACCCAAAATCGGCACGGCGACTTCGTCCTTCGCACCTTCTTCTCTCCCGAAAGCATCTTCCCCATTTTCGAAAACACCCTCTTCCTTCCCGACGATCTCTTCTTCCTTGCTGGAATTCCCTAAGTCTCCCCGACCATCCTGGCTGCCGTTCGCTTCCAGCTGCTCATTCTGCATTCCATTAGTCATTCCCGGTGTCTGATTAGGCCGCGCTATTGGTCGTCCTACATTCTCCTGATCCCCCTCAATCGGCCCAGTTTGACCCCCACCTTCAACCTGGTCACCACCCACTTCAGTTTGATCGCCACCAGTCCCGACCTCACTACCATCACCAGTCTGACCGCCGTTATCGCTGCTGCCACCAGTCTCATCACCATCACCGCTCGGTTTACCACCCGCGTCATCATCCTCTTCATCACCATCATCCCCACCTTCGTTTCCCCCTATTACCGGTTCATCGACTTTCTTCTGACGCTTCAAAATCCGTGCCACCAAAAGCGCAATCTCATTCGTAATCTCATCCACATTCGCTGACTCTGTCGCCAAAAGTTCGTGCTTTTTCACCCGACCCAAAACAATATCGATGATTTCCTTCTCGAAATACAGATCTTGTTCTTCCCAACCGTCCACCATTTCATTTTCGTCTTTCAGCCTGCTACGCACGATGCCCTCAACCTCTTTAGGCCAACTAATTTTCTCGGCCTCAGAATCAGCATCCGCCGATTCCGCATAAATAATCGTCGCCGATTCGCCATGCCGAAAGCCACAAGTCGTCGCTCTCCCCGCTTCAAAAGCCGCATCATGTACGCAGTTTCGATAATCTATCTTCCCCCGCTTCCAAAATCGCTCTGTTACCGTTCCATCGTCTTGTTCCCAACCCCCATATTCCGCCGCGTAATACAAAACGTCTCGCTTATTAAGCTCCGTCCAATCGTCACCAGTCGTCACTATCGGCTCTCGTGGCGAAACTGGCCCATCAAACGTCAACTCATAAACTTTCGCCGCCCACTCCGGTTTCTCAGTACTACCCAATTCTTCGATACCGGCATCTGCCTGCGTTTCAGTTACGCCTTTTTCATAATCATAAAACGCCAAATACACCCCTCGGATCTCATTTCCCTTTCCAGCTCCCCTAAACTGCAGCGAAATTTGCCCTTTCTGCGGCTCCATGCCCCAAGCCCAAAACGGCGCCCCTAACTGATTAACTGTCACCGTCGGCGTTTGTTGCTGTGCCAAAGCCTGGCTCATCGGCATCAGCCCCAGCGATCCCACGGTCAGGCTTAAAGTTGATAACAAAATTGGAATTTTTTGCATACTTTCCTCGCAATTTTAATTATTATTTGCGAAGTATAACAAAAAATTTTTTCAAAATACAAGCACAGCCGTTATTTTAGACAGCATCTTCGGCTTCTTCAGGCAATACAATGCCAATTGAAGCCACCGTGTCACCATCATTCAGCCGCATAATTCGCACACCTTGCGTCGCGCGCCCCAGCGTCGGGATCTCTTTTACGGCAATCCTAATCGCCTGTCCCTTGGTCGACATCATAATCACTTCTTTTGCTTCCGGATCAAGCGAATGTACTGCTACGATCGGACCAGTCTTAGCCGTCACACTGGCAACTTTAATCCCTACACCGCCACGATTATGGGTCGGGAAATTCTCTGCCAGGGTCGCTTTACCATAACCATTCGCAGAAACCACCAACAATTTTTGCTTTTCATCGCTAATGACATCCATGCCCACGATCTCGTCCTTCGGACGCAAACGGATTCCGCGTACACCACGCGCCGAACGCCCCATACTCCGTACGTCTTTCTCGTTAAATCGCATCGCCTGACCTGCCGACGTCGAAATCACCACATCATGCTCACCTGTCGTCTCCTGAATCCATTTCAGCTCATCGCCCGGATCAAGCTTAATCGTAATCAAACCGTTCGCACGAATGTTCAAATATTCCTTAATCGGTGTCTTCTTGATCGTACCCTTCTTGGTCGTCATGAAGAGATACCCGTCAACATTTGCGCCCTGCTTGATAATGGCCGTAACCTTCTCGTCCGGATGCATATTTAGCAAGTTGACCGCCGCCGTACCCTTCGCCGTCATAGACGCCTGTGGCACTTCGTAAGCTTTCAGACGGAAAATTCGACCTTGATTAGTAAAGAATAGTAAGAAATCATGCGAATTCGCTGTCACAATTTGCGCGATAACGTCCTCTTCTTTTGTCGTCATTCCCTTGCGACCTTTGCCACCCCGGTTCTGTCGCTTGAAATCATCCTGTAGCACGCGCTTCATATAATTCTCGGTCGTCAGTAGCACTACGCTCTCTTCGTCCGGGATCAATTCTTCTTCCGAAAACTTCCCCACTTCATGATTAATAATCTTACTCTTGCGCGCATCACCGTATTTCTCTTTCAGCGCCAACAGTTCTTCTTTTACAACTCTCAGCACTTCGCTTTCGCTCGCCAAAATCTTCTCGTATTCAGCAATTTGCGCCATCAAGGTCTTTAATTCTTCTTCAATTTTATCGCGTTCCAATCCTTGCAATCTACGCAGTTGCATCGCCAGAATCGCTGCCGCTTGAATTTCCGAAAGCCCAAACCGCTCCATCAAGCGCTTATCCGCATCATCATAACTTTCGCGAATCGTCTTTACTATTTCATCAATGTTATCCAGCGCAATTTTCAAACCTTCCAAGATATGTGCGCGTTCTTTCGCTTTTCTCAGATCATACTCAGTCCGTCGGCGCACCACTTTCTGACGATGTTTAATAAACTCCGCCAAAATCTCCTTCAGACCCAAAATCCGCGGCTGCACCCCATCGACCAACGCCAACATATTATAATGGAAGGTCATCTGCAACCCAGTCATCTTATAAAGTTGGTTCAGAATCTTCTTCGGGAAAGCATCCTTTTTCAGCTCTACGACAATCCGAATCTTCCCTCGTGCCGACTCATCCCGCGCATCAGCAATATGGTCAAGCTTCTTACTTAACACTAGTTCACGGACTTTCTCGATAAAGCCTTCCTTACTCATGCCATACGGCACCTCTGTAATCACGATGCTATAGCGGCCATTCTTGCGTTCTTCAATATTAGTTACTGCCCGAATCGTCACCGAACCTTTACCAGTCGCGTACGCCTGTTTCATCGGCGTTCCACCATAAACTTCCGCACCAGTCGGAAAATCAGGTCCCTTCACATATTGCATCAAACCATCCAGGCTAATCTCCGGATTCTCAATCTGTGCCACCGTCGCATCCACCAACTCGCCCAAGTTATGTGGCGGAATATTAGTCGCCATCCCGACCGCGATACCCATCTGACCATTAAGCAGAATATTCGGCAAAGCTGCCGGCAAAACCACCGGCTCCTGCTCGGTCCCGTCAAAGTTATCTCGGAAATCTACCGTTTCTTTCTCAATATCCGTCAAAAGCTCCGCGCCGATCTTATCCATGCGCGCCTCAGTATAGCGATAAGCAGCCGGTTCATCGCCATCCATCGAACCGAAATTACCTTGCCCCTCAATCAGGGTATAACGCATCTTCCAGGGCTGTGCCAAGTTCACCATTGCCATATAAATCGACGAGTCGCCATGTGGATGGTATTTACCCATCACTTCACCGACGATACGCGCTGATTTCACAGTCGCATGTGGTGCTTTCCAGCCATTTTTGTTCATCGTATAGAGAATACGTCGATTCACTGGTTTCAAACCATCGCGTACATCTGGCAAAGCTCGATCGATAATTACCGACATCGAATACTTCAAGAAGTATTCTTCCATGGTGGTTTCTACGCCACGCTTTTCAATACCGTCAATCACCTCCCCTTCAACACCTCCAGTAGGTTTAGGAGTGTTACTTTGCTTATTTTTTTCATCCTTATCCATTTTTCACTCCTTCCCTTAAAAGTCCAAATCATCCAAATCCACGCTCGCCGCCCCAGCCTGAATAAAGTTTTTCCTTAAATCTACTTGATCGCCCATCAACTTCGTAAACACCGCATCGGCTTTCTCCGCGTCTTCGATATGCACCTGCACCAAAATCCGATTTTCCGGATCCATCGTCGTCTCCCAGAGTTGTTTCGCATCCATTTCACCCAAACCTTTAAACCGTTGCTGTGCCGTGTAGCCCGCTTGCTTAAACCGTTCCTGACCCTCGTCTACTTTCGTCCCCGCCGCTTTACGCTCCGCAATCTTCTCTGTCAAGCGCTGTTCTAGCGCCGCTTCGTCATACATATAATCAATCTTACGCGTCGAACCAGTACCCTTAATCAAACCAAATAGCGGCGGTTTCGCCAAATAAACATGCCCGGACTTAATCACGCCTGGCATATAACGGAAGAAGAACGTCATCAAAAGTGTCGCAATATGCAAACCATCGACATCGGCATCCGTCATGAAAATAATTTTATGATATCTCAAACCATTGATATCAAACTGATCACCAATCCCCACACCTAGCCCTTTAATCAAGCTCACGAGCTCCTGATTTGCTAGCATCTTATCAAGCCGCGCTCGCTCCGTATTCAAAACCTTACCACGCAGTGGCAAAATCGCCTGAATCTTCGGGTTACGCCCCTCCTTCGCGCTACCTGCCGCCGAATTACCCTCGACGATAAATAGCTCACATTCACTGCGATCGCGCGATGAACAGTCCGCCAACTTCGACGGCAAATTCAACCCTTCAAAAGCCCCTTTGCGAATCACGTTATCACGAGCTGCCCGCGCCGCCTTGCGTGCCCGCGCCGCCAAAGTCGCCTTACCAACAATTTTCTTCGCAATCGCCGGATTCTCCTCAAGATAATACCCGAAATACTCCGTCATTACCTTGTCAACATAGCCACGTACCTCTGGATTACCCAGCTTATTCTTCGTCTGCCCCTCAAATTGCGGATCTGGCAATTTCACCAAAATTACCGCTGTCAAACCCTCCTTAATATCATCACCCGTCAAATTCGGCTCTTTTTCCTTCAAAAGACCATTTTTGCGTGCATAATCATTGATTACACGGTTCATTCCCGTTCTGAATCCCACCACATGCATACCACCATCTGGCGTCAAAACGTTGTTTGCGAAAGGTTTAATCGTTTCCGCATAAGTATCATTAT
>CAZFGY010000043.1:0-2911 GCA_964518465.1 uncultured Candidatus Saccharibacteria bacterium
GGTCAGAAAAAAATACGACGAACATTCGGATGGAAGGTATGGCAATGATTGCGGCGATTGAGTATGCGAAGGGCGAGCCGGTGGAGATTCATAGCGATTCGGAATTTTGGATTAATGTGATTACGAAGTGGGCACCGAGCTGGGCGCGTAATGGTTGGAAGAAAAAAACTGGTGAAATCAAGAATCTTGATTTGGTGCAGAAGTTATATAGCCTTTATTTGGAGAATCCGGTTGAGCTGGTATGGGTGAGGGGACATGATGGAATGGCTTACAACGAACTGGCGGATGACTGGGCGAATCGAGCGCGCAAAGGTGAGCGGATTCGGTAATTGATAAAAAGCTTATATTATTATATTCTCTCTTGACAAAATTGGTATCATCTGCTACAATGGTAAGTAGAGATAATTGATACTAACCGATATTGGGAGAGTAAGAGTGAAAAAGTTGCATGTTTTAGGGGTGATGGCAGTGAGTTTGGCGCTCATGACAGCGGTTTTTGGACCGGTGCATGAAGTGATGGCCACGCGAACTGTGACTGCAGAGATCCAGCAAGGTATTGAGCGGGTCGAAGAAGTGCTAGCAAAGGTGAATACTGAAGCTAGGACAGATTTAGACGCTCACTGCAAATATCTGCAAGGATTGGTAGCGCAGGCAGAGAAGGTTTTGCCAAATACGGAAAACTTGTCGAGCGATAATGCTGAAGAGTTGATCGCAGCGCTCGATGAGGGCGCAAAAGGTTTGAGCTTGATTGCTGGTCTTGGCAAAACCGAGGTAGAACCTCAGGCCTCAGCTAAGACTGCTGAAGCTCCGGTACAAGCACCAAAAGCGCAAGTTCCTCAAGCTCGAGTAGAGGCGAAAACACCAGCGAAGCAACAAGCCGTTGCAAAACAGGCGAAAACGCGTACTAAACAAGCCGTGGCCGTTGAAGAAATGAAGACGGTGGCGGTATTGGCGGACGTAAAGTCGGACACGAAAGCCGAAGTCGAGGTACAGACGGAACAACGTGAGGTTGCGCAGGCAGAGGTTGACGCAGAGATGAGTGATGCAGAGGTAGAAGAGGTGGTCGGTTCGGCGAAAGACATGCTACGCTTGACCGGAATCGTGATGTCGGTGATTGTGGTGCTGGCGGCGGTGGGGGCAGTGCTAGCCGTAAAGCGAATTAAAAGAAATATTTAAGTTGAAAATAGAAGAGAATACCCCCGACTTGAGTGTCGAGGGTATTTTTATGAGATGAGGAGGGGACCACTGAGACAGTTGAAACGCAGTAGTAAACGCTGATCGGTTTCGTAAGTGTTGAGCGGGTAACAGGTGATGATCTGAAGCTGACCGTTATTAGTGTCAGCATCCTCGCTACAGGCTTGGGCGATACGGCCACCTGGAAAACTGGACGAATAACCTTCGCGACCGATACGGTAATCTGTAGTATTAGGGCTGGCGCGACGTACGATGGCGGGATTGATAGAATGGTTCACAAGATCATCGATGATGCCGTAAACTTCCGAACCACAATATTGATAGATATAATTGCCATAGATGGTGTCGAAATAAATGAGGTCTTCGGGAGTACATCTCGCAAGGATTTTGCCGAATTGATAATTGTGTTCATAGACGGAAGTAGCATATTCGGGTTCGCCAGGTAGGCCGCTGTATCCCCAGATCGAGGCGGTGTTTGGGTCGTCGACGGTCGACTGTTCAAAGCTCCAGTAGATGGCTAAATTGACATTGAGACTGGGGCAGCGCAACTGGCCGACATAGCCTTCAATAGCGAGGCCGGTATCAGACCAGTAGACAACCGGGCGCTCTGCCCAGGGGATAGCAGATGGGATTTGACTCATTTTCTGAGCATGGGACTGGGCAGCTTGGTAGGTGGCTTCGAGTTCGCGGAGATCTTGCTGGTAGAAAGCCTCAGCGTAGTTGATCTGGCGACGCCAGAGAATTGTCGGAGCGTTTTCTGGTTTAGCGACATTTTGAAAGACAAAAGCAAAGAGATCGTTCTTGGTCGAAAGGGGTTGACTGACTAGGGGCGCACTGCTGGCAAAGGCGGGCTTCACGAAACAAAGTATTAACACGATGGCTGTAAACAAAAGTTGATGTACTTTTGACATATAGCTCTCTCCTCTCTGAAATTATTAAAGTGCAATAGATTCTTTGATTGATATATTAACGATGATGCGTAAAAATGTCAACGTGTGTTATAATGGTCTTATGAAAAAGCTCATCGTAAAAAGTGCGATGGAAAGTCGACAAGAGATAGACCAGAGATTGGTCTCGATTGGCATGGATTTATCGCCGGTAATTTGGCAGCACGAGCGGGTTTATGTGCCGCATGATTATCGTCCGAATATGAATTTTCCGCGGTTGGTAATGCGGACAGAAGTGCGGACGCCGGAGCAGCCGGCGAGTTATGCGATGTTTTTGAAGCGTCATATTGAGGATAGCGGGGTGGATATGGTGAATTTCACGCCAGTGGGTGATTATACTGAGGCGACGGCGATTATACATCAGCTGGGATTTCGGAAAGTGGCGGAAGTGAGCCGGAGGCGGCAGGAAGCTTGGCTAGATAAGCAGACGGTGATTTATATTGATGAAATTGAGGGATTTAACGGGGCTTTCCTAAAAATTGAGGCGGAGCTGAACGCTGGAGAGGCGGTAGAGACTCTGAGGAAGGATCTCTTTACGATTCTTTCGATGCTGGGTTTGAAGACTTTTATGATGCAGGCGTACTTTGACGTGCTGCAAAATGGCGTGCAACCATATTGGTTGCCGGAATAGTGTCTTTTCTTCGCTATCCTCGGGGTGGTTGCGTGGCTGGTGCCACTTCCACCCCTGCGTCGCTCGGAAAAGAAAGCATAACTTTCTTTTCTTCGCTATCCTCGGGGTGGTTGCGTGGCTGGTGCCACTTCCACCCCTG
>CAZFGY010000043.1:3011-5798 GCA_964518465.1 uncultured Candidatus Saccharibacteria bacterium
CGTCGCTCGGAAAAGAAAGCATAACTTTCTTTTCTTCGCTATCCTCGGGGTGGTTCGCCTTCGGGTTCAGAGAGAAGTTTTTTAGACTTGATCTCGTAGCGTCGGCCGTTGACGGGAGAGATGAAATAGTCCTCAGCAAGCAGGTTGACGAACATAGTGAGGTCTTTGTCATCCATGATAATAATTGAACCGTCATCGTCGGTCATAAGCTCGAGCTGCATGTCGTCGGCGTAGTCGATGAGTTTTTCTTGAGGCATTTCGGTGGCGATGTCGAGAGATTGTAGCTTTTTGACGAGAGGTTTACGATCTTGCAATAGGGTATTGAGAGTAAGGCCTTCCGCGAAAGAGAGTTTGTACTTTTCGGTTAGCTCCTTGGCTTTTTCGTCGGCGATGACTTGAGACTTGTAGTCGTATTGGAAAAGCGATTCGAACTTGGACTGATTGAAAATAATAATTGTATCTTCGATGATGGCGACTTGATTGTCGTCGGGCATTTTGAGGGCGACTTCGGCGGAGAAAGGCTCGAAACTTTCGCCGTTGAGCTCCCAGGAAGTGCCGCCTTTGAGTGCGGAGCTGGGAGAAATACCCTTGGCAATGTAGAAAGTTTTAGTTTCGCCGTCAGCGCCGGGATAGGTGAATTTAGCGAGAATGCCTTTGACTTTCTTAAACTCATCGACATGATCGGTGTAGGAATCAATATTGCGGTATTCGTGTTCAATGAGATGGATTAGGGTTTCGGTGCGACCGACGTTGCTGAGCTTAGTACGATAGATGACTTTATCCTCGCCGTCGGATTTTTCGTACTCGCGACATTCGAGGCCTTTGTCGGCTTCCTTGATAATGTAACTGGTCGCTTCTTGCATGAACATCGCTTTAACGCTAGCAGCGAGAGCATCGGCATAACGGACGCGATAGGGAGTGTAATTTTTGTTGAAGAGAAAAAGCTCGACCGAAACGTTATTTTTCACTTCGTCGATTTCGTTGGCCCAGTGAAAGACGTCAAAAGAATCTTCGGCGCGGTGATAAGTAACCGGCTCTTCGGGGGTTGGTTGGTCTAAGGTTTGGTCGGGCGCGATAGGCGCAGTATCTTGATTATCCATAAAATTACCTCACTTTTCGACAATTATAGCGTAGATGAGGAGAAAAGGGAAGAGGTTTCAAAAAAAGGCGTGCTACATGAGCACGCCAGAAAAGTTTGCTATAAGCTCAGTACAGTGCCGCACAAACTTTTGTTGTTTTTATGATAACAGAATAATTATTTTATGACAAGAAGTTTTTTCGTTTTAGTGATTAGGATGAGCTTTTGAATGCCGGAAGGGCCACTAGCCAGATATGATTTGATGCGGCTGGTCGCTGTAGTGGCAGACATGTCGGATTGGAGTAAAGAGATAATTATATTTGGCGATTGGTATTTTGCCGAGCGGAGATTATTTGCGACAGTTCTTTTACTGTTTCCTCTTATGTTTTTAATTTCCCAGGTTTGGTGAGTTTTAGTGATATATAGATCTGGTGCTCAGATCTGGTGCTCTTTGAGTGCGAGGTGCAATAAAATGAACGTTGCTATGATAGTAAGCTGCAATAATTTGAGCGACACACTGTTCTTGGCGAGTGGGGCGTTGTCTTAAGGTTGAAGGGATGATGATCTGGTAGTGTGACATTGCTGCAGATTATATTTAAAGCCGGACGAAAAATAAAGCATAGGCAAAAATATTTTTCTAAAAAAGCAAGAGCAGAAAACGGGTTTGTTCGGTGAGTATGAAATTTTTGATAGTTATTGTCAAAAATATCTCTGAAAAAGGCGGTAAGGATACTATGGTTGACAAAATTGGATTGTTGTGCTATTATGAGGAGATAAGGGGTCATATAAGAGACCTCAGATTTTGGTTGTCGCGAGAGAGGGGAGGAAAAGGCGACAGTGTACGTTAATAGCTGAGTGATGAGAAAGGATAGTCTATGGATTTCTATGTAGTCGGTGAGATTCACGACCATTGCTGGGATCTGAATTATTTGGCAAGAAAGGTTGCGGCACAGGATGTAGTCAGAATGTGGGTAAGGAAGTACACCACCGAAACTGAAGACGGTAAGGTTTTTACGGCGTGGGGCGAGAGGTTCGAGCATGTATGGTTTCAGATTTTGTCTTTTGAAGTGAGACGGTCTGATTCGGGCTATGTAATCGAGATGGGCGGCATTATAGTCAATGCGACCGGTCGAGCGGAGGGGTTGCGACAGGCTGATTCCGTGAGAATTTTGTGGGGGTGCTGTGGTGAAGGAAAACCCATTGGCGTTATCCTTGGAGCTTCCCAGTCAAAGGTAGTTGATCCGGAGGCAGTAACTTTGCACGGTGATGTTGAGGGGAAGGTCAAGGTGCTGTTTGACGCGACGGTGATTGATGATAATGGTGCGTACTATCATTATCATGAGTCTGGCTTTGGAGAGGTAATTTGCACCCGTTCTGTACAGATTGTAGAGCTCCCGTTGTTTACAGCTAACGATGCTGCTATGACGGACAATGAGCTGATAGAGGCAGGTTTTCCAAAGGACCTGATTGAGGCCAAAAGTCTGCGGGAGTCGTTGTGCCTATAGTCATCTAACTTAGCCAAGCTTGGGGCGCTCTATGAGGAGCGCCCCTTTTGCATGAGTGGAGTGTGGAAAACTATGACAGGCTGGAACAGGGAAGCAGAGAGTGACTTGTGGAAAACTCGGTGAGGAAATTGAAAAATGGCGGAAAAATGCGCTTGTGTTTTTTGAAAAAGTTGGCTATACTGAAGTCAGTGGACGAACACCCAC
>CAZFGY010000044.1:0-5526 GCA_964518465.1 uncultured Candidatus Saccharibacteria bacterium
TTCACGCAAAATACTTCTCAGCGCCGCGGCAAAACTAAAGGTATCATAATGCACTTCTCGCTGCGCCACCACCGACCGTTTCGAATGATGTGTAAACTCAATCGGATCCTCAATCGTAATAATATGTAAAGCTTTTTCGGTATTAATCTTATCAATCAAAGCCGCGAGTGTAGTCGATTTACCAGAGCCCGTCGGCCCAGTTACCAGTACTAGGCCATGCGGGCGCTCAGCGAAACTCGCCACTGTCCCCGGCAACCCCAAATCTTCAATCGCTTTAATATTGGTCGGAATCAGACGAAACGCTGCCGCCAAATTACCCCGCTCATGGAAAGCGTTCACACGAAAACGTCCCAAATCGCCAAAGGCAAATGAGTAATCTAGCTCCTTGTCCTTCATCAAAATCTTCTGCTGACCTTCGTCCAAAGTCGCGAAGACTAATCGTTCCACCATTTCATCGGTCAATACTGGATAATTCGTCAACGATCTCAATACCCCATCAATCCTCAAGATCGGCGGCAAAGCCACTTGCAAATGTAAGTCTGAAGCATTGTGTTTAATACACTCTTCTAGTAAAGCTTCGATCGTTACGTCAGTCGACAAGGGCGCCGTCGCCTCAACTTTAGGCGCTACCGGCTCGGCAGGTTTTTCCTCTGGTTTTGCTACATCCTGGGCAGCCTTTACCGACTCTGTCTTCGTGGTAACTTCCGGCTTCACCGGCTCTGCAGCCGTAGTTTCAGCTGTCTTCTCTGTTTCTGGTTTTTCTGGCATCAAAGTCGGCTCTGGAATATCCGCCATTGTCACACCTGCAGGCTCAGTCACCCCAGTCGCATTTGGCTCTGCAGCTGCTACATCGGTAGACAGTTGCCCAGCATCCGCTACCTGACTATTATTCATTACATCTAAGCCCGGTACATCCACCGGCGCAAACGGCGATACTGGCACCGCCTGATCCTGCCCAGCTCCCGTTCCTTGATTAGTCCCAGTATTATCCATACTTACATTTTACCATAAGTATCATCAAAATCTAGTTAATTCCCCGCCACCGATAATACGACGCACCGTACAGGTCTTTCTTCATATCGATAACCTCCTCGACCAAAGTACGATGGGTATAGCCATCCTTGCACCGTCCCAGTGGGTTCAACCCAGTCGTTCGGTAGACTTTCCGGATAAAACCAAGCTGACTCATTTATCGAAAGATAAGTTGAAGTCGTTTCATTTCGTGAAACCGCTGAATACAGATTCAAAATTTCTCCAGTACCCCAACCAGTATTTTTATTAGTAATGATCCCCGCCCTTACATAGTATAGCGGGCTGGTCGTCAAAATAGTATTCCCTTCATCATACAGTGGATAGGGGTTATTAGCAGTACCCACATAATAATTTGTCAGCCCATATTTCTCTAAAAGGTTATAGAAACTACCGCTCTGGTTATTATATTTCACCCCACTAAGCGGTAACTGCCAGCCCTTAGGACAAATATCCCCAGAAGCAATCGCATACTGCGCCGTCACTTTTGCACCAGTTCCCGCCGTCGCCGCATTATAACTATAAAAGTTCCCTACCAAATAATGTGCATCATAGTAACCATTCACTTTATCCACCGTAGAATTTACCGCCTTCGCATATTCCCTCCCGTCCATGCTATAAACAGTTGCACGGTAAAAGTCTCCCTCACCCGTATATGGCTTCATCGTAGACACGTTCGTAAACAACGGGCAGTCAGACATCGCCACCACCGCATCACCACAAGAAGAATCTGGATTTATCGGCTCATTAATCACATATTGGCCCACGTCTTGAGAATTCGTATGATTCGGCTTCCCCGCTATTAATAAGACATTCATTTTTGCTAAGGTAGTTGCAGGCTTCTCTACCCCTGTCGTCGCTGCCGTCCAATCAACATTGCTCCCATTTGCTTTAGTGATCTGCACACCTTTCGTGGAATACGCGTTAGCAGGCACTCCGCTCGTAGTCACTCCAGCGATGTCCAGATCTAGGTTCTGCGTCATCCAGCAGTTACCATCAGCTAGCTTTGCTACCCAGTAGTAGTTGTTATCACGACTATCACGGAGCCTAGCGGTATCATGAACATCTGACTCCGCACAAATATTCTGCGTCATTTCTTGCATACTACCATTTCTTTCTGCCAAACCTACTAGACCTGTCGCCACAGCCTTCGGTTCTGCTACTACAGAGAGAATGACACCACCAGAATAAGTGTCTGCGGGTGCATTCTTACTAATCTTTGCTGCAAAAGTCAACGTGTAAGTCTGTAGTTCATCTCCACTCAGTTGCGGAGTAATTGCCGTTCGCTTCGTTGGTAAACCACTATAAATTGTCTCGTCAGTATGGGCAACATTTAGGCCAGCTGCCAAATTATATCCCCAAGTATTGTCCATAAAATCACCCGCTGTCTGTGCCGACTCTAGTGCACTAATAATTGTGGGGTTGCCTGCTCCGCCATGCAGTACTACGTCTGTCTTATCCTCGTTCGCTGATTCGATATATAGCTGGAAGAGCGAAGCATCTTTTACTTGTACCCCCACGCCAGTAGCAAGCGTACTAAACCCTTGATCAGTATTATAGTCAATCGTAGCACGCAAGTTGGGCTGCGAAATACTTAGTTCTATCACAGGCGTACTGGGCCGAGTAGCAACTCTAGCTGCTAATCCGTCGATAGCCTGGGTAGAATCCTCTTCCGCATATACCGTCTTATGAAAGGGCAAGGCCAACGGATTGACTATCATCCAACCAAACATCAGTAAGCACAATAAACAACAAAATGGCAATAGATAAACTAGCCTACTTTCCTCTCGCTTTATGTTAATACGGCAATGGTACATAGTGACCCTCCTTTTGGTATAGTTCTATTCTTCCCCCTTACGGTGCCGCTTTCTCTAGATTCTTTCTTCATACTAGGTTTTGTAAGCAGTAGAGGTGCAATGAAGAGTCTGATCTTTGACTAGGTTTTTCTGATAGGAGCTAACGCTCCTCTCATAAAACCCTAGAAACAAAAACGACACCGCAAGGGGTGTTCAGACCTATCAATGGTTAACTCCAATATTCTTGAAATCGTACGCATTGCCTGCGGTGCCGTTTCCGGCATACGAAAACACAAAATACTAGAGATTAACAAAAACGCTAACCATCATTATAATAAGTCTGAACAACCTCATTATATCATATACATTGCAAAGCAAGCTAAAAATAGGTTCTAGTCGTCATACCCATAGCCTAAGTAGAGACTAGGCAACGGAGGGGGAAGCCCTCTGTTGTTGCATTATCATAATCTCTAGTGGAACCCCAAATAAATCTAGTATAATAAACACTTCCAATTACAGCTCTTGAACTATACAGGAATGCTCCTTCAGCATATTCTAACGCACCTCGTTTGTCATTATATAGTCCACTGCGGACGAAGTAAGATTGGTTTAATTAACCAAAGAATATAATCTATTAACCTCTGTTACCCATACCATGAACTCGTAACGCTGTTACAAGTTCAACCTTCCTCCGCGCCGGGCGTATACTTCCTTCAGCCCTATATCAACAAATCAATGACATTAACAGTGCCGCACGCTTTTGGTCTTCTGTTGTGTATTCTCTAGCTCACGCTCAAAACCTCTACTTCAACCACTGGCTCATCTCCCTATCCAACATTTCTGATCGCTTAAGCGGTTTCTCCCTCCGTTGCCTCTTGCTAGGCTGATCTATGGAAAAGTGGACCGGCTACACTTATTACAACAGCCATTTAACGCAGTCTAGCTGTGTGAAGGGATGGCTGTATACTAATAATTGATGGTAGAAAAGGAGAAAGAGTGGAAACACTTAGACATATCACTAAACCAAGACCAGTGCGCAGAATATATACCAAAGAGTTCAAGGAACAGATTTTGCGCATCTGTGCTAACAAAAAAGGAGTAACTACAGTACGAGATATCATTGAGGAATACGGTATCCCAGAAGGAGTTTATTACGAGTGGAAGCGTCTTTATGATAAATATGGCACACTCGATCGACAAATAATTAGAAAGAGGAATAAAACTGAGTCCGATCAGCTAAAAGAGCAGATCAAGCAGCTCCAAATGGAGAACGACGTGTTAAAACATGTCGCGCTGATGCTCGGAGTGAAGACCCCGCAAGACTTAGAGAGCTAATTGACGAACTGACTCCTAAGTATAGCATCAGCGCTATATGTAAATTACTCCATATAAGTAGGAGTAAGTACTATTATAAACCACATAAAAGAGAAGTCGACCCCTCGCTTGAGCAAAAGGTTTTGGAGTGCTTTAAGGACAGTAGGAATAATTATGGTACGAGACGGATCAGGCAGTCTCTTAGCAGTGAAGGTTATATAGTTTCTCGACGCTTGATTGGCCAGATTATGAAGCAGCATAATCTAACTAGTAACTATACTAAGAAGAGCTATAAGCCAGCTCAGAGTAGCTGTAATCAGTCTAAGATTCCTAACCTACTGAATCGCAAGTTTAGCCAAAGCGCTGCCTTATCCACCGTAGTAAGCGATCTAACTTATGTGCTTGTGAACAATCGGTGGTGCTACATTTGTCTAATTACAGATTTGTGGAACCGAGAGATTATTGGTTGGAGTGTAGGTGAGCATAAAGACGCTAAGTTGATAGAAAAAGCTTTCTATTCTATCCCCTACTCACTTAACCAGATTAGCCTATTCCATACCGATCGTGGTAAAGAATTTGATAATAAACTGATTGACGATATCCTCAAAGCTTTCCACATCAAACGCTCTTTATCTAGGAAAGGTTGCCCATACGCTACTAACAAGAGCTTAAAGACGGAGTTTATCTACCAGCAGAGGTTTGATAGCCTTGCTGAGCTAGAAGCCAAACTCGCCCAGTATATTCACTGGTACAATAACCAACGCTTACATAGTAGCCTGAACTATCAAACCCCTGCTGCACAACATGCTAAAGCAACTTCAGCTCTGTTTTACACGACTGCGTTATTTTATTGTTGCAAAAAGTGTTGACAGACCAAAAGGGAGTGGAAGTTTATCTCAACTTCGTCCGCAGCGGACACTTACGGACTACGTATGGCAACATCTTATGGGAACCGGCACTCGCCCTTGCTATTTGGGCTAGAACTGCACATAGCGATAGGGACAATGCGCGCTATTATTATTCAATGGGTAATAACGTATCTGCCCCAGTGTTTAATCATTGGCGTTTCTGGGGCTTTTCTCTCCGTTGCCTAGTCTCTACTTAGGCTATAGGGTACTTTGCGCGCGCCGGAGGGGTCGCTACTGCCGTTGAATATCAAACATTGCGAGATTTGGCAGGCGGTGACTATTGGTCCATTAATGTCTCTACGGACCATCAAGCTTACTACTTAATTATACACATTAATGATGTAGCACCGTCAGGTGATTGGCCTAATCGTTATCTCGCTTTCCCCCTCCGTTGCCTTATGCTACTAGGATAGGAAGAATGAACTTCCTCCGCGCCGGATACGTCTATCCTCGATCCAGTCACCATCAGGTTCGAGATA
>CAZFGY010000045.1:0-5230 GCA_964518465.1 uncultured Candidatus Saccharibacteria bacterium
GCTCATCGAGCGCAACACCACCATCCCGACCAGCAAGTCCGAAGTTTTCTCTACTGCCTCTGATAATCAGCCTCAGGTGGAAATCCACGTCCTCCAAGGCGAGCGCGAAATGGCCGCTGACAACAAATCTCTCGGTCGTTTCATCCTCGATGGTATCGCTCCCGCTCCTCGCGGTGTGCCTCAGATCGAAGTTACTTTCAACCTCGACGCCAACGGTATCTTGAATGTTACCGCCAAAGACAAGGGCACTGGCAAAGAGCAATCAATTACCATCCAGAACTCCGGCAACATGAGTAAAG
Source organism: uncultured Candidatus Saccharibacteria bacterium (assembly GCA_964518465.1). Classification (GTDB taxonomy): domain Bacteria; phylum Patescibacteriota; class Saccharimonadia; order Saccharimonadales; family Saccharimonadaceae; genus Nanosyncoccus. The sequence goes on from CAZFGY010000045.1 coordinate 300, forward strand.
AAGACATCGAAAAAGCCCAAAAAGAGGCCGAAGCTCACGCCGAAGAGGACAAGAAGAAACGTGAATCTATCGACGCCAAGAACCAGCTCGAAAACTCCATCTACCAGGCCGAAAAAATGCCAGACGAGTACAAAGACAAGATTTCTGAAGACGACGCCAAGAAGATCAAAGATGCCGTCGAAGAAGCCAAAAAGACCTTAAACGACACTGACGCCGACAAGGAAAAGTACGAAGCCGCCGTCAAGGCTCTGAACGAAGTTCTTATGCCGATCGGTGCTAAGATGTATCAGAACACCACTACGGACGCCAAATCCGGCGAAGGCGCTGATAAATCTTCCGACAGCTCCGATGACAGCGAGCCAATCGAAGGCGAAGTCGTCGATAAAGAATAATTCCTCCATTTCAGCCCGACAAAAGTACCCAGCAATGGGTACTTTTTGCTATACTCTTGACATATCCTCCTATCCATGTTAAACTATAAGAGTAAGCCTAATAGACTTTATCTATTGCGTTTAAGTTTCTTAAGTATCAAAGCAGTCGATTTAGTCTATCTTTTTCAGCATCAAAGGGGGTGCAATATGCTCATCCAACTCCAGCGCGGTCAAATCATCACCATCGAGGGAATCGTCGGTCAAACTGCTCTGAAACATCTCCAACCAATCTCCCAGCACGAGTACAGCGTTACGAAGCCACTCTGGGCCAAAGATGACCAAATGCTTCGACCCGGCGTTTTCCAGAATCTCTATCAAGCCCTACCCGTCCGGGAGAACGCCCGCGTTACCGAGGTCGTCGACAAATGGAACCGTCTCGAAGGCGCCTTGCGCTACGCCGGCATCGAATCCATCTATATCCCCGGCGGGGAATTACCATTACATTACAGCGACGAAACTGCCCTGCGTGATGGCTCCAAAGGGGAGGGATTTTTCTTCATTTCCTCTAAGCAGAAGGCCGGCAAGTGTCTCGATGCTTTTCCTGCCGACGCCAAAACCCTCCAATACCGCCAAAAACGCGCCGCCAGGTTCCAGGAGTCTCAATCTAGCCCCGAAGCAAGGTTGCAATATGTTGTTAGGCGCCTCATCGCGGAGCATAAAAGAGGCCTCCGCAGAGCCTACCCTGGCACTGTTGCCCCTATCTGCACGCTTACCGTCAATCTCTATGCCGGCAAACAACCCCTGCGAAGATTCAGCTTCACTGTTACCGACCCTAGATCTTGGCCCGAAGCCCTCAATATCCAAATCTTTGCCAAAGGCAGCCTTAGCGCCGCCGAACTCGCCCAGGTCACGAAGATCATCTTTGCCTCCGTCGACGCTGCCGGCGACCCCCTCATTACTGTCGAGTACAAGACTCGCTTTGACACTGCCAACATCCGTTGGCCCACCGTCAAATAAGCCAACTCGGCTCCTCCACCCCCGACTTACCTCGGGGGTTTGCCTTTTTCCCACATCTAACATACAATAAGTTAAAGCTTATTTCGGAGCTTTTTGCACTTTTAGGAAACAATTGAGGAGGTGTTTTCGTTTAATGACGATGCAAAGACTATTTGTCCAAGATCCTATCCCCCGCCAACCCCTTGGCAAGGGAATCCCCTTCGCTTACGGTTACGACGGTCAACTACTCACTATTTTCGAGGCCGATCGCGTCATCGCCCAGCGTTCTGCCGTCAGTCCCGGTGATGCCTTTCTCGTCACCTACGATGCCCCCGACCCGCCAAAATCAAAGTCCAAATCTCGCTCCAAGAAGCGCTCAAGTCCCCCTCGCCGCCCGCCCAGTCTCAAACTCACCACCCTGAAAACCCCGCTCGGCAACGACGATTTGCTCATGTGGCTCCTCGGCTTCAACTGGGAAGATCGCCACCATAGCAAAACCGAATACTTGCGCCATCTCAGCGAGCAACGCATGTTACATCGCTGGAGTCGCGCCTGGTCCTGGGAACGCAGTATCGAGGGCACAGATTATGCCTTCACCTATTGCGGTAATGCCGACGGCAGTATTATCTGCTATCCCGCCGCCTATGTCCGCGGCGCGGATAAAGACATGGTCAAAGAGGTCCTCCTGAAATGGTGCTATCTGGACTGGCCCCGTCCCTATGTCGAGCGTTTACTCAAATCCCGCTTCAACTTCCAAACCCCCGATCTCGCAGAAGTCCAGGAACTCCAGTATCACTATTGACCCCAGTTGTTTCTACTCTGCCCGAGGCTTCTTGCCTCGGGTTTTTCCATCTGAGCACCCTTTTTAGCGCTGTAAGCTGCCTTATAGTCTCATTATTTTGCATTTCTCGCAAATAACCATAAAAACTATTGACATTTTTAACCATGTGTGCTACAATGAAAGCATAAGATATTTATAACTACCCTCTCTTCATAGATATCTTAAGTACGTTTCGGTTACCGACCAAGGTGATCGAAGGCTTTACTTGAGAAAGGAGCTCTACATGGAGCGTACCATCGAGATTCCCGCGACCATCAGCAGGCTGGATAGCCTCAGCGCGTCCATTCAGAGTGGGTGCAACCAGATCAAGGCTCTGATCCCCGATCAGGTCATTTGGCGTTACCTCCTCATGGACGGCATTCGGAAGGATTCCAGCCGTCCGGCCCAGGATATCGACCGCGCCCAAGAAGTCATGGCAAAAATCAAAAGCGAGTACGAGCTGGTCATTGACCAGATCGAGCCCCACGATGATGCCATCAGCGACTTGATCATGATGTTAGAAAACATGATCAAGGGCGTCCAGGACTTCCCGGACTTTTCCGAGGATGATCCGGCTGATCTTCCCGCCAAGGAAGAAGACGATGCGGCCTGGGGTCGCTATTTTAGCGAAGTCGAGGCTAACTCGGACTTTCTCTCCCTCAAGCCGGAGCGTGTCGGTGACATCTGGGAGTTGGTTCAGCAGTCTGCTATCCAGCTGGATGCTCACGGTATCGCTACGCCTTGGGAACGCGAACGCCACTTTGAGCGGTTCCTGAAGACCGTAGAGTCCCAGATCGCGCACATGAAAGCGGTCTACGCCCTCTACGCCCAGTTTAAGGCTACGCTTGGCTAAGCGCGCCGGTGACCCCAGCACCCGCCCCTTTCGGGCGGGTGTTTCCTTACATCCCAGGTTTCTCAAATTGACGAAAAGGAGTGCTAGCATGACAGATCGAGACTACACTAAGTTCCAGGATGCCTACAACCGCCACTTCCCGACCATTATCTTTCTCTTCATGGCGCTAATTGTCACCGTGGTGCTGATGACTCCGTTTGCTTTCGCTTCGCTCAACTCCGCCACGAGCCAGCATGACTTCTCCGTCGCTACGCCCACAACCAGTATCAGCTCTCCCATGACAGTCGAAGCCACCATTCACCTTTGTGGCGACACCGAGTGGTATCAGAAGGTTACAGCCGTAGAAGATGGCACTTACCGTGTACAACTCCTCTATCATAATACGAGCGGTGAGCGTCAAGACGGCGTGATCGCAAAGCTCGACCTACCCTCAAATGTCACCTTCGTGCCCGGTAGTACCAAGGTCTATACCACCACCTACCCCGAAGGTCTGTGCATCGAGCATGACGACCTTATTGGTACTGGTCTCGCTGTTGGTAACTTTAAGCCAGGCGGTAATGTCTATGTCCGCTGCAAAGTGACTCTTGCTGTGCCGATTGACGAAGCCGAGACGATCTGGGCAAATTTCACCGCCGGTGGGCACACCGGCAGTACCTATTGTACAATCGTGCCCGCCGCCTAAACCCAAGACCCCTCTCTGAGGGGTCTTTTTCATTGCTCCGCCTCCCTATCTCTCTCGACCGTGCTATAATAGTCAAAAGGAGTTATCATGGAAAAATTATTTCTGGTCACCAACCCAGGTTCATCTTCGCGCAAATATGCCCTCTACCAAGGTAGTATCGCTATCTGTAATCTTCATTTCGAAATGGAAGGCAAAGACGTCGTCTGCACCCTTAAGCGTGCCGATGGCAGCAAGGACAAGCTCACCGACGGTTTCAAGAAACTCACCGATACCGTCAAATATGTCAAAGACATTCTTACTCGCGAGGGCTATCTTGATAAAAACAACAAGCTCAGCGCCGTCCTCGCCCGCGTCGTCGCGACCAGCGATTATTTTGCCGCCGACCATCTCGTTGATGACGAATGCCTAGAAAAGTTGGAAATTGCCAAGAAACGCACTCCGCTCCACGTCCCCGTAGTCGCTGCCGAGATCGAAGCTTGTGTCAAAGAATTCGACGGCACTCCCGTCATGATTATCTCCGATTCCGCCTTCCATACCTCGCGTGACGACACCCATACTTATTATGCCATCGACACCGAGCTAGCCGACCGCGCCGAAATCAAACGCTACGGCTTCCACGGCCTCAGTATGGGCTCCATCGCTGCCTATCTCGCCGAGCAAAACTTGGCCGCCGAAAAAATCGTCGCCTGCCATATCGGTTCCGGCAGCTCCGTCACTGCGCTCTTTAACGGCAAATCTTTCGACACCACCATGGGTTACACTCCTCTCGAGGGTGTCATGATGGCCACTCGCTGTGGTGACATTGATGCCGCCGCCGCTCTTGCCATTGGCAGGGAATTAAAACTCGATTCCGAGAAATTGGAAGAATATCTCAATAAGCAATGTGGACTCAAGGGTGTTTCCGGTGAAACTGACGACATGCGTGAAGTTTTGAGCCTCCGTGCTGACGGTGACGCTCGCGCCAAGCTCGCTTATGACATGTATATTTACCGCATGCAACGCGCGATCGGCGAAATGGCTGCCTCTCTCCAGGGCATTGACGCACTCGTCTTCACTGCTACCATCGGCGAACGCAACGCCGAAATCCGCCGCGATATCGTCAGCGGTCTCGCTTATCTCGGTTTCAAGATTAGCGATACGAAGAATGACGATGGTTTCGGTGACAAACGCCACTGCAATATCGCCGCAAGCGACTCCAAACCAATTTAC
>CAZFGY010000046.1:0-5133 GCA_964518465.1 uncultured Candidatus Saccharibacteria bacterium
GACGTGGGTGACGCCCATTTCGGCGTCATCGACGATGTGAGCAAAATTGTAAGTAGGTAGACCATCGGCCTTAATAAGAATAATATCGTCCTGGACTTCCGGGCCGGCTTCCATGTCACCCATGACTTCGTCATGCCATTTGCGAGGTTTCGGGTCGGATTTGAAACGCAGAGGGAGGCCTTCGTGCCACTTAGGGGGATTCTCGGGACGAAAATTACGGTAAAGATAGGGTCTCTTCTCATTGTAGCACAGATTGCGATATTTGTCAATAGTCTCGGGGTCGGTAGGGTCAGCATAAGCGCGACCGGCGTCGATTAACTTCTTGGCCCAAGCGTGATAAATAGCTTTGCGCTCGGATTGAAAATAGGGGGCGCTCGAGCCGCCAACTACTGGACCTTCGTCCCATTCTAGGCCGAGCCATTTAAGAGTGTCTTCGATCAGCTCAGTGGCACCTTCGACATAGCGAGCCTGATCGGTGTCTTCGATGCGTAAGATGAAGCTGCCTTTTTGTTGGCGAGCTAATAGATAAGGATAAATGGCACTGCGAACGTTGCCGATGTGAATATAGCCAGTAGGGCTGGGGGCGAAACGAGTTTTCATAGTATATATTTTATCATAATGGTTGCGATCTGGCAATTCTACATCGAGGTGACGATGTTACGGAGTTGTTTCTTAGTGAGATTATTATCGGAAGAGTTGATCTTGTAGAGCACGCCACCGTTGACCCAGGCGGCATTGGTGCCAGAAATGTAAATGGTGATGCCCTGTTCGTGGGTGGTGATATAGTTGTCTTTCCAGGTGGGTTCGACGTAATTGCGGAGTAAGGTAGTGCTGTCCCAAGAAGACTTTTCTTCGACGAGGGTAAAGGAAGCTTCGTTGGGACCGTTAAAGATGAGGGTGATTTTGCCGTTTTCGGAACTAATGTCGCTAAGGGAATAATCGCGGGGGATGTAAGATGGGTAAGAGGCTTCGACGCCGGTTTGCATGGCGGCGACACGGACGGAAATGTCGGGGATATTCGTGCTAACAAAGTAAATGACCGCGGCAACACAAGCGGTGGCGCAGGCTAAAGCGAGGATGAAATGCTTAGTTTTGCCTTTGCGGCGAATGTTGTTGCGCTTTTGTACGCCTGGGCCGAGGCTGCGGTCCATGCTAGCGACGGAATTGAGGGCGCGGCGCAAGGCTTGGTCGTTGTCCATGTAGGAAGTAGAGCGGCGAGTGGTCGCGGCGGCAGGACGAGTAGAACGGGTAGCTTGAGGCCTCGTGCGATTTGTGGCTCGCTGAGGGCGAGCGGCGGTCGAGAGGGCGTAAGATGAAGTTGTAGCACTACGTTTTTGCCTGGCTTGGTTAGCGGCGAGAAGCTTGGCAGAAGATTTGGTGACTTTGGAAGCGGCGCGGTTGGCTTTAGGTGTGAGGGCGACTTTGGGGGCCTTCTTGGTTTCCTCTTGAACCTTAGAGGATTTCATGGCGACGGAGATAAATTTCTCAATTGTATCGCCGAGCTCGGCCATTTCTGGATGCGACGAGTCAGCTTTGATGTTAGCAGCAAAGGCTTCAAGGGATGAAATTTGTTCGGCGATTTCGCTCGGTTCAGTAGCGACGCGGATAGCAGCGATGGCTTCAGAGGCTGCACGCGCAATTAGATCGATGGAATCGGGTGTCGATGGCGTGGCAGGAGTAGGCGCAGCAGAGGTAGCAGTGCCGAAACTGGCGGCGGCGTAGTCGGCGGCGATATTCATCATTAGGGCTTGCGTGTCGATGTCATTGGAGTTTGTGGTAGCGGGACTAAATGAAGGCTGCGTGGCTAGGCTATTGCTTGGTTGGGAAAATTGAGCAGAGGGCTCGAAATTCGTGTTAGGGGTTTCGGTGACTGTATTGTAAAAATCGGCATCGGTAGTGGGAGCTTCGCTAGGGACGACTTGATTTAAGGCGGAATAGGCTTCTAGAGAACCCATTTCGACGATTTGAGGAATGACTGGTGCGAAAGCGGCGGAGGTATCGTAGGAAGCTTGAGTGGTCTGATTCTGAATTGACTCAAGATCCGTTTCGTGAACGCGAAGATTGACGAGGCGAGAAGGTGAACCGTTAGAAGTGTGAGGTTCACTAGGAGCGGTGCTGGCGGCTTCCTCAATCGCGAGAGTGGTAGGACGATCGACGTAATGTCGATTGAGGGTAGACGAAGGCTGAGTCAAGCGATGCGTCGCTGAACTCGAGGGACCAGACTCCAGTTGTATTTTAGCCATCGATAACTCCTTATCGCGTTTTTGCTTATTACTATTATAACTGCAAGCACTATCAAAAAGCAAGAGCAAAATCAAATGTGGTATAATATACGGTATGGATTATGAACAAAAAAAGAAGCGCCAATTTGTGCGAGTGATTATTGCCGAGATTGGAATGCTGATTTCGGTGGTAGCGATCGTAGTAGTAGCCACTTTGGCAGCGATGGGCTTTTTTATTTCGAGCGAAGGGGGCATTGAACAATCGGGATTGATGCAGATTCATAGTTTGCCGACTGGGGCTACGGTGGAACTGGATGGTAATGTGCTGTTTTCGCGGACAAATTTGAGCCGCACGATGCCAGCTGGTGACCATCGCCTGAAGCTGTCGCGGGATGGCTATGATTCTTGGGAAAAAGTAATCAAAATGTATTCGGGGGTGTTGATCCGATTGTATTATCCGAGATTATTTTTGCAAAATCGGCCGGTAGAGTCGACGATTAGTTTCGATACAGCAGGATTTTATACGACCTCGCGAAGTCGCAATTATGTATTATATGGTGGGGAGAAACATTGGCAGCTGATTGATGTGCGGAGTGATGAGCTAAAAAGTGTTGACCTTGACGTATCGGAAATTATTACGGGCAAAGTTGATGAAGTGCGCTGGAGCAAAAATGATGATGCGGTGCTGGTGAAGACGCATTATGATGCGAAAACTGAGTGGGTGCTAGTGAATTTGAGGAATACTAAGGACAGTCTGAATTTGACGCGGACTTTTGGTATGGAGTTTACGCAGCTTACGATGATTGATGACTCGGCAAATCAACTATTTGCGCTTGAGAACAAGCATTTACGGCATATTAATGTGGCAGATGGAGCGGTGTCAAAAGTTCTGCTGGACGATGTAGTGGACTTTGCCAGCCATGAAAACAGTTTGGTTTATGTCTCGGAAAGAAAAGATTCTGAGAAACGAGTGCGCCAAATCGGTGTCTATAGAAATGGCGAAAAAAATGGTACGAAGCTGGTAGATGTGCCGGAAGAGGCGAAGGTAAAAATTGCTTTATCAAATTATTATGGTGATGATTATATTGCTTTTGTGCTGGATAATAAATTGACGATTTTATACGGCTCGATACCGTCATATGATGCAAATAGGACGGAGATTACGGACTTGAAACAGCTACTGAATGATGAAACGCTAGAGGTGGTGCCGGAAAAGTTTACGGTGAGTCCGGATGGCGAATATTTGGTGGGGCGTACGGGTAAGAAATTTATGGTGACGGATCTAGAGATGGGCGATTTGTATGAATATGAAGCGGCGACGGCGGAGCTAAATTGGCTGGATGCTAGCATGATGTATGCGGTCAAAGATGGACAGATTCTAGTTTGGGATTTTGACGGTACGAATCAACGTAATTTGGCCGAAAGTTTGCGTGATGAGAAAGACAATGGTCAGGCGTTGGCTTATCCAGTAATGATAACGTCTAATAATCGTTGGCTGTATTATATGACCGCGAAAGATGATACTAAAGTTTTGGTGCGGGAAAAGATTAGGGATTAAGCTTTAACTTCCGAAGAGGTTGGACCAGAGGTTTTCGAAGAAAGATGGTTCGTTGGAAGGCATGGTTAGATCTGGAGTGGTGGGGGTTTCGGAGTCGCTGGGGCGGTTGTTGGTGTCGTAGGACGGGCTAATTTGCTCGGCAGTGATGAGTAAGCGATAACGAGAAGTACCAAGCGGTGTACAAGTGATAAGGGTAAGCATAGGTTTGTCGGTTTCATAAACCAAAGCGGCGACATTGCTAGGTTCGACGACTTCGCGTTTGGTCATTTGGTAAGTATAGCGGACGGATTCGTAATTAATATAGATCAGATCGCCGTTTTCGAGACGTTCGAGACCTGAGAAGATAAACTTGTAAGGGTTGCTGCTATAGAGATCGCCGGCTGAATGGCCCGAGAGGACGAGATTGCCGATCTGTCCTGGCAGAGCGTTGGCGCCGGGAATTTTGAACTGAGCAATGCCATGGTTCATGGCGGACATGACGTCATTAGTACTGATATTAAAGGCGACGGGGACATCGATGTTGAGTTTGGGGATAATGAGGCGTGGGTCTGGCGAAACGGCTTGGGTAATGCTAGGATCGACGGCTTCGATGCTACTGGTGACTTCGCCAGAATTTGGCGAAACATATGCCATGATCGGAGCAATAATCAGGCGGTTATATTGGAGGAAGAGAATGCCGAGGACGATGACGATAGCGACAAGGATAGGCGTGAGATGTTTGAGGCGACGCTTATGTTGGGCCTTGCCGCTGGCAATACGTTCGCTTTTAAGTTTCTCGGTAGCGAGATAACTCTGGGCGGCTTTGGCGTAGTATTCACTGTAATAATTTTGATAATAATTTTGCCAAGCGGAGTGATATTGTTGCCATTCTTCCGTGACGACAGCTTGACTAATAGGCGTATCTTTGAGAGAGCTAGTAGTGTCGGTGGTCTGATAGTCGGGAGTAGCTTCGGTGAGGGGCGAGATTTGATTAGAAAAAATTTGTGTGGGATAAGCGGAAGGGTCTTTTTCTTCGACGGTATGATCTTCGTGACGAGAATAGATTGCGCCAGGTACGGGCGGGGCAATGTACTGATCGGAATGCTTATTGTGAGGGAATTTTTTGAGACTTTCAATGGTTGACGAATAAACTGCCAAGACTTTTTTACGAGCTATTTCGGCAGCTGAATCGTGTGTTTTTTGGTTGAAAGATGACCCACCATCATTAGAACTCATATTAACTATTATAACATAGGATAATCGCGAATTTGCAAGTTTTGGGTGTTGTGCTGGTGAATTTTATGGTATAATTGGTCGTAACGGGCGAGTGGCGGAATTGGTAGACGCGCTAGACTCAAAATCTGGTTCTCGCAA
>CAZFGY010000047.1:0-4980 GCA_964518465.1 uncultured Candidatus Saccharibacteria bacterium
ACGCACAACCTTTTCCTTAGGACGGAACTGCTCTATCCATTGAGCTACCGAGCCGCTGCTAGTATTGTAGCATAATTTGAGTTGATAAGATATGAAAAAGCCCCGACTGGATAGTCGGGGCGATGGCTTAGACTTCTGCAACGACGGCGTATTCATGGTCGCTTAAGTCTTTGCACATTTTAAGGAGATCTTCGCGGCAGGCATAGACTTCTTGACTAGGGTCATCTGTATGCAGGCGAACCTTCTCGGAGGATGCATTATGGAGGATTGATTCAATTTGCGAACGCCTGGCAATAATTAGCCGCTTGCGGTTGGAGCAGTCGGACTCTAGATTGCCGAGGTCGTACACCACATAGAAAGCGCTAGCGCGCTCCTTGAGCATACTTTCGATATGCCTCGCAGATAGGGCAACTTTTTGCAGATTCGCTACATTGAATGTAGCGCTAAAGACTTTGAATAACCGCAAACTGCAATCATCCTGTAAGCTCCGATGGCTCTGCAAATATTCCAGCTCCTTGCTGGTCAATTTTAGATACAGCCAGGCGCTGCCATGATCAAAGTCGACATAAGATAGAGACAGGTTGGCAGCGGCAGCGGGTTCGTAGTACTTCGGGTATAGATAGCGGCCAGACATGATATTTCTGCGGAAAATGGTGTTGAATAAAATTTGAACTGCCCTTATTATGGCTGGCATAGTAGCGACGAGCATACATGCAATGACTATTAAAGGCGCCCAGTCATCACTCCAGGAAGACTGAGATATGAGTCGGGCATACCAAGGGAACATCGTATTTATATAGGCATACTCACAAATGACTCCTATGCCGACAGCAAGCCACTCTATATATTGGCGCTCCTGATTATCCTGCAAATAAGTCCTCATCTTATTACCTCCTCAATTTTTTAAATTGCTGGGCAGAATGCCTCGTGTTGATTATCGTATTACAGATTAGCCAAATTGTCAAGCATATTTGCTTTACTATTGACTTTTTGAGCAGTGTGTGCTATAATGGAGGTGTGGCCTCGCAAAAGGTTCTGTACTTTAACGGTTTTGGTGTGTTCGTCTTAAGAAACCGTTCATTTCCAGTGTGGAGATGGCCGAGACTTAAGACGAAAAGGAGAAAAACGATGTATAAGCCGCAGAATCCGTTTAATACTCAGGTAGCTAATTCTATGATCGCGAAGTATTTTCACGCCTCCACGGAAAAGGATGGAGATCCGCATGAACTGCCGCAACGGGGATTTCGCCAGGCATTTGTCGACGGTTACGTCAGCGCCTTGCACGTGAACCGCATCTTTAGCAAGGTGCTGTTCCTGCCGTTCCCTGAGCAGAGCGGCGCCATTCTTCAGGAGATTCGCCTCATGCCGGGGACATCAAGAAACATTCCGCCCGAGCTTCACTATGAGATCGACGACTACATGTGTTCGGATGTGGAAGATACACTCTATCGGAAAGCATCCGAGCTGAAGGACGCTTTTGTCGCTGGGTATGTGGCGGCGCACTTTGTGTACCAGATCTACAAACCCGGCCTGTTTGCGACAGGTCATCTGCTCTCTAACTGGGTTAGCGGCGAGATAATTGCGTCAGCAATCATGGCGGAAAAAGACTACAAAGTCCTAGAGCGCCCCCTTGAGATATCTTTTGGCAACCTTCCTAGACGGCCTCCTTGCACTTCGCCTGTCGTCATCGTAGATGATGACGACAACCCCGTGCAAAGCATCTCTAGGGAAACCTAGAAACACCAAACCCCCGCGCCCCGGTTCTTGAAAGAGCCGGGGTTTTCTTTGGTAAAAATCTAGGTTCAGCAGATTAAGATTTAGCAAACGATATTAATGAGTTTTGCGCCTTTTGGCACGATGACTTTGCGGATGTCTTTGCCGTCGGTAAACTTCTGAACGTTGGGATCGGCAAGAGCGAGAGCCTGAAGTTGGTCGGCGTCGCTAGCTTGGTCGGCGGGGACGGTGAGGCGAGCCCGCAATTTGCCATTGACCTGGACTACGATTTCGACTTGGTCACTGGTGAGATACTGGGCGTCCCAGGTCGGCCAAACGTCGTCGGCGCCGAGATGTTCGAGCATTTCGGAGGCGAGATGTGGCGCGAAAGGTTTCAGCATCTTCGCAAGGACGATGACGTCTTCGGAGGTAGCGCCAGATTTGTAGAGTTCGTTGACGTATTCCATCAGCGCGGCTACGGCGGTATTGAAGCTGCAACGGTGGATGTCGTCGGTAACTTTCTTAATGGTTTTGTGTCGTAAAATCAAGTCAGAGTTTGTGCCGCCTTTTTCTCGGCCCGCGTCACCGACGCCTGCCGTCGCAGGGTCGTTGCGCTTACCCTCGGTCGGGCCTCCGGATGACCTCGAAAATGTCGGCGCAAACTCCGTACCGGCATTCGACACAAAATCATCGTCGAACGCCAGCGTCCAGCAACGGTTGAGGAAGCGATAGACGCCGCCGATGGCTTCGGTGTTCCAAGCAGCATCTTGATCGTAGGGGCCGATGAACATTTCATAAGTGCGGAGGGTGTCAGCACCGTAACCGCTGTCGATGACCTCGAGTGGGTCGATGACATTACCCTTACTCTTGGACATCTTTTTACCGTCGGGGGCATTGATGTAACCGTTGTAAAGGAGTTTCTTGATTGGCTCGCGGAAAGGCAGATAACCTTGATCAGCGAAAAATTTACACCAGAAGCGGACGTAGAGCAAGTGGGCGACGGCGTGATCGCCACCGACATAAATATCAGTCGGAGCCCAATATTTGATGGCTTCGGGGTCCCAGGCAGCCTGGTTGTCGTGCGGGCTGACATAGCGCCAGAGATACCAGCTGGAGCAAGCATAACCATCGAGCGTGTCGGTCTCGCGGGTACACTCGATTTCTTGACCGTTTTCGTCTTTCAGAGTGACTTTCAGCCAGTCTTTGGCTTTGGCAAGGGGTGAACGGCCAGATTCGTCTGGCTGATAATCTTTGATCTCGGGGTGGACGACGGGCAATTGGTCTTCGGGGATGGGATGGACATTGCCATCTTTATCATAAGCAATCGGAATCGGGCAGCCCCAGTAGCGCTGACGAGAAATCAGCCAGTCGCGCATCTTATAAGTGACTTTGTGATGACCGAGACCGCGCTCTTCGAGCCAGGCGACGATTTGTTCGCGGGCGTCTTCGCTGCGGGTGCCATTAAACTGGCCGGAATTGACTAGCACGCCTTCGCCATGATAGAAGCGGCTATGCTCAGGGCTGTCGTCAGGAGCTTCGATGACCTGGACGACTGGTAACTCAAACTTCTCGGCAAACTCAAAATCGCGCTCATCGCCGAACGGCACGGCCATAATGGCGCCGGTGCCATAGCCCATGAGAACGTAGTCGGCGACCCAGATGGGGATTTTTTCACCATTTGCCGGGTTAATGGCATAACTGCCGGTGAAAACGCCGGTTTTTTCTTTGTTCTCTTGGCGTTCAATTTCGGATTTCTTGATGGCGGTTTGACAATATTTTTCGACTTCCTCGCGGGTATTGTCGTTCACGAGCTGTTTTACCAGAGGATGTTCGGGAGCGAGGACGAGGAAGGTGGCGCCGAAAATGGTATCGGGACGGGTGGTGAAGACCGTAATATTACTAAAATCAGCAAGCTCTAAACCGTTCTTCTCGAAACCCGCGGCGGCGTCGCCCGTCGTTACGGGGACTCCTTGCTTCGGCCGCTCCCCGTTGGTCGCGGAGAGTTTCGAAGAAGAAGGTTTACTCGCTTGCTTATCATTAGCCACATTATCGTTCTTAGGTAGTTGAGAGATCCGGACAAAGCCTAACTTCGTTTCTGGGATAGCGGCAAGGTGTTTATGACTCAAAATTTCTTCACTGGAAAGCCAAATCGGCGTCTGAATAGCTTTTTCTTGATCGGACATTTCTTCTTGCTTGTCATTTTCCAAAGTAAAGTAAACTTGAGTGGCGAGAATGTCGCGATTGACATCTTTATGTGCGGCGTAAAATTCAGAACGGAATTGACCAAGAATTGATTCGAGCTTGAGATTTTTATAGCCAGTCTCCTCAAGAACTTCGCGACGGGCAGCAGTCTCAATGTCTTCGTCACCTTCAATGCCACCTTGGACCATCGACAACCAAGGGCGATCTTGATATTCGACAGCGAGGAATTTGTCGGTCTTCGGATTATGGACATAAACCTGGACGACTTGACGTTTGGTATTTTTCTTACCCTCTATCGGGGGATCCTCCTCACCGATGAAATGCGGTCCGCCATCAATAGCAAACTTCACCTCCGCACCTTCACTCTTGCCGATCCAGTTTTTCTGCATGGTTTTGATCTTCTCAGGCCAGTCGAGCTGATCGATGTCCTTCAGCAGCTCGTCGGCATAGGCGGTGATTTTGAAGAACCATTGCTTCATTTTTTTCTTTTGCACTTCAGTGCCGCAACGCCAACAGTGACCGTTTTCGACCTGCTCGTTGGCGAGGACGGTCTGATCGACTGGGCACCACCATTGATAGGATTCTTTCTGATAGGCGAGGCCGGCTTTATAAAGTTGCAAGAAGCACCACTGGGTCCACTTATAATACTCAGGGCTAGAGGTGTTGATTTCGCGATTCCAGTCGATGGCATAGCCGAGCTTCTTGGCTTGCTTGCGGAAATTTTTAATATTAGTGTCAGTGGCGGACTGAGGAGAGATACCGGTCTTGATGGCATAATTTTCGGCCGGCAAACCAAAGGTATCGTAGCCGAAAGGACGAAGGACATTTTGCTCTTGCTGAGTGTAAAAACGGGCGAGAACGTCGACAATGGTAAAGTTGCGGACGTGACCGACGTGCAACCCCGCGCCAGAGGGATAGGGGAACATCTCGGCGAGGTACATCTTGGGCTTGAGATCGCCGTTCGGGAGTTTGGCATCGAGCGGACCGGCTTTGAAAGCGTCGGTTTCTGCCCAAATTTTTTGCCATTTTTGTTCAATTTTCAGGGGGTCATATCTATCCATGTTT
>CAZFGY010000048.1:0-4940 GCA_964518465.1 uncultured Candidatus Saccharibacteria bacterium
TCACCCACTGTATAAGACGGCGCATTATAATGATGCATATAGCGTCGCTTTCCATCCGTCACTTCCATCGTATCCACAATTTGCGCATAACTCAGCGGTGCCAAAGTCACCACGTTCAACGCCTGCGTCAAACCACGCGTAAACAGCGCCGATCCATGCACTCTCGGTAAAATTCCCACTTGCGAAGATAGTGGCCTTACCTCTGTCAGTTTTCGTCCATCCGGACGCACGCCATCTTCAATGATTCCTCTGCGTACTTCATGATGCACAGCCAGTTCGAAGGCTTGTTCATACTCCGCCTGCATCCGCTCCGTATAATCAGCAATTTTTTCCTCTTCGCTTTCCCCTTCACCAAGCTCCGCCGCAAACTCCGCGTTCATTTCGTCACGCAGTTGATCGACAATCTTTTGCCTCTCCAAGACATTACCACGTACCTTCTCACCGGCATGTTCCCTGTACCAAGCTTCCACCTTCGCCTGCGCCTCTTCACTCGGCAAGACCAACTCATATTCCAGCGGCTCCACGCCAACTTTCTCTACCAACTCTCTCTGCAAATCAAGCGCTGGCTGCACATTCTTGACCGCCCAATGCATCGCTTCGATAATCATCGCTTCCGGCACTTCATTCATGCCCGCCTCGACCATCATGACTTTACCATCTTTACAAGCCACTACTAGGTCCATGATCGACTGCTCGCGTTCCTCCGGCGTCAAAAAAGCCTTGAACTCGCCATTGATCCGTCCAATCCTCACCCCTGCTACCGGACCATCAAACGGTGTACCCGACAACATGAGCGCCGAAGACGCCGCGATCATTGCCACCATATCTGGCCGGAAGTTCGGATCCATCGACAGAACCGTCGTCACCACTTGCACTTCCTGACGATACCCCTTTGGAAATAGCGGGCGAATCGGTCGATCGATCAATCGTCCTACCAAAATCGCCTCATCCGCCGGCTTGCCCTCGCGTTTCAGAAATTTCGAACCAGAAATTTTTCCCGCTGCATAAAACTTCTCTTCGTAATCCACTGACAATGGGAAGAAATCCTGTACGACTGGCTTCTTACCTACTACCACACTCCCGAGCACCACCGTATCACCATAGCTCACCAACACTGACGAAGTCGATCGGAATCCTACGCGATTCACTTCTAGTTTCAGCGTCCGCCCACAGAACTCTTTCTCCACACTTAAAGTTTGTTTTCCACTTGGATTAATAATCTCCATTGCATCCTTCCTTTGGAAAAACCTCAGATAAAAATCCGTAAACTTCTTTGCGCACTTTTATCTGCCGTCTTCCCAAAATTTTAATTTCTTATCCCCATTATAACACAGAACCACCAAAAAACTCCCCTTGGGGAGTCTTTTGTCTCTTACTATTTGCGAAGACCAAGTTCTGCAATTGTCTTCTTGTAAGTCTCAAAATCTGTTCGCTCGAGATATTTGAGCAACTTTTTGCGCTGACCAACCATTTGCATTAGCCCGCGTTTCGCCATATAATCGTGCTCATTTTCTTTGACGTGATCAGTCACTTCCTGAATCCGTGCCGTCAAAATCGCCACTTGCACCTCTGGCGAACCCACATCTTCCTTGCTCCGAGCGAGCTTGCTCATTGCCTCAGCTTTTTTCTCTCTAGTAATCATATGCTCCCAATTATAGCACACCTTACCATTACTTACAACCCCTATTCTTTATCCGTGCTTTATTCGCACTGACCACTCCGCAAATCTCGCACTCTCCCCGTCATTTTTAAATAATGTTCTAGCGAATCATACTCACCATTATTATATTTGCCTGTCGCAATCTCCGTCGCCGCCTCTACGCCAACATAACGATAATGCCAAGTCTCGTACAGGCCAGTCGATCCATTCTCATCCACATTAACCGGCTCACTCATCGATCCTCCCGCCCAGGCCTTCGGAAAACGATCAATAAAACCATATTTATACGAATTTTCTCTCAACCACTGCCATTCTTGATGTTCGAGGTACTCATCAGTGTTGAGATTCGTCCCGTAAGCCTGATCAATCAAATCGCATGTCAGCCCCGTATGATGATCCGACGTCCCTGTCGCCGCACATAATCTCCCGCAATTCGTCCCCCTCTCCCGGAAGCACGATCGCGTGCCCATTTCGTGCCCTGGATTAGCCAGCTCGTACGCTTCCACCATCTCCGCCAACGCCGCCGCTGCCTCCAGCCGCAAAAGATTATCTCCATTATTACGGTTATATTCAGGAATACCATACGTCCGCGACACCGAAACTAGTTCTTTCTTCCTCGCCGCAATAAAATCTTCTCCCACTCGGAAATTTGGGTTAATTAATATCAAATTATCATAACTCAAAGTACAATTCCCACTCTGCGGCTTCACTGGCTGAGGTTTTGTCTCCGGTATGGACTCTTCTTTCACCTCTGGAGCTTCCTCTTTTTCTTCATTTTGAGAAATCTCTACCTCTGCCTTCTCCTCTTCCTTCTCGTCGCTAGGCAAATTGCTAGGCAAATTACCCAGCCAAAATCCTGCCCCTACCGCCACCCCCACTGTCGACACTCCGAGAAACCATATCCCCACCTTCTTCCAACTTATTCGAGACATATCTTTTCCGCCTCTTCTACCTTATATTGCCCCACCTTGGTTCGTCGTAGCGCGGTCAAATATCCTCCTACCCCCAGTCTCTCTCCAATGTCCTCACCAAGCGTCCTAATATAAGTCCCACTCGAGACTTTACATCGTATCATCAGCTCCGGCCATGTATATTCCAAAATTTCCAGCTCATATATTTTCACGCGCCTGACCGGCATCTCGACCTTCTTCCCCTCTCGCGCCAACTTATAAGCCCGTTGCCCTTCAATCTTCACTGCCGAATATGCTGGCACTCTTTGCTCAATTTCCCCTCTAAATTCCTCTAGCACGTTCTCGACCTCTTCCCGAGTCGGTACCTTGTCCACATCATCGCGCAAGACAATCTCCCCTTCCGTATCCCCGGTCGACGAAGTCGCCCCCAGTCGCACCGTCGCCACATATTCCTTATCTAATTTTAGAAATTCATTAGCTCGCTTCGTCGCCTTCCCAACCAACAAAATCAAAAGCCCCGTCGCGAAAGGATCGAGTGTGCCCGTATGACCAACTTTCATCTTTCGGCGCTTCATTCTCACGACGCCGTTTTTCCCCTTCACCTCAATAGTGCCAGCCCGCTCCGACAATTGCCTGCGTACCCGCGCCACTGCACCAAAAGAACTCATACTAGCCGGTTTGTCAACTAGCAATATTTTCTCATCCATGTCTTAAGTATAAC
Organism: uncultured Candidatus Saccharibacteria bacterium; assembly: GCA_964518465.1. Taxonomy (GTDB): domain Bacteria; phylum Patescibacteriota; class Saccharimonadia; order Saccharimonadales; family Saccharimonadaceae; genus Nanosyncoccus. Next base: position 3,293 of record CAZFGY010000048.1, read on the forward strand.
ATACTAGGCCATATCTGGCGGAGTTTGCACCGGTGGTAATACTGGTGGCATCATTTCCGGTCCCGCCTGCGACGTTGGCGGTGGTGGTAACACTGTGTTCGTCATCGGATTTGGCACCGGCTCACCAGGCAATCCTGGGCTTGGTTCTGCCAAAGCCTGCTGCAACATCGCCGCATAATCTTTCGGTCCTTCCTCTACTACTGGTGTTGCCGCTGCTGCTTCTGCTGCTGGCGTCGGAATCACAGGCTGTACAATCACATCCTCTGGTGGCACCTGATTAATCTCTGTCATCACCGTCTCTGGTGCCACTACCGGTTCAGTTTCTGGCGCCACTTCTGGTGCCGCTTGCACTGCCGGATTGCCCATCATACCCCCACCATTATCCATCACATTCGCTGCAATCAACTGTTGATCCGCCCCCATCGACATCAATTTTGAAGCCAAATTCATCGTTTCCGACGTTGTTCGGTTATTAGAAAACCTTTCCGTCGCCGCCACAATCCCGGTCAAAAGCGCCGTCGCTATGTCTTGGCTCAAAGGTTTCTCATCTGATCCCTGCAAGGCAAAAATCAACTCTGCCACCATCTCACAAACCGAGCTAGCCCCCGGATTACTCCATTCAATTTCTCCAAATTTCCCCGGCGCCCCCGTTGTAATATCCACCGTCGACGCATCATGCATAATCCGTCCATGCTCCGACAAAGCCTCATCAAGATCCGCCGCCGAAGGCACATTCAGCGCTACGACAAAATCAACATTATAATCACCATGAGAAAACGCCAAATCCTGCTCATCAATCGTCGTCTTATAAGGCGTAATATAAACTTTTACAAAATCACCTTCCAACTTATAACGCAGGTGGTCCGCTTTGTCCTTACTAATCGCAATAATAAAATCTTGCAAACTCGCGGTGTCTTTCTCAAAAGTCTCATCTGGCTTCAAAAAAGCCAACGCATCCGGGGTCTGCCCCGAATAAATCGCCGTAGTATGTTTCTGCATTTCGTCCAAATACAAAGCCAAGCCAAGCGCCGCCGCCATATCATCTACCGACGGGTTCCTCGACAACGCTACCAAAATGTTTTCCGACGTCCTAATCTTGTCTGCAATTTTCTTCACATAATCCCCCTGCGCCGCCTTCGCCACCGCGGGCACTGCTTGTTCTGCCGGCTTAGGGTTTGTGTTAGTTGGTTCTGTTACTTTTTGATCTTGCATTTTTCTTCACGACGTTTAGTTTTTATCTTAAGCCATAAAGCTACTGCACTAATTATAACTTAAACACTCGTAAAACACAACCTTTTTCTCATACCTATAGCCTAAGTAGAGACTAGGCAACGGAGAGGGAAGCCCCAGAATTTATCGGCAAGGTGAGCTGGACCAATATAATCAGTATTTTCCACGGTCCACACAATATAACTACGAGCTAATGTCACCGACCACAAAGACCAGAAATGTAAACGACCGCCCACATAAGGTAATCTTCCCGTAGACGTCTCAATATCACCGCTGCGGACGAAGTTGAACTTGTAACGTAGATTCAAGTTCAAAGACAAAATAACAGAGATAAATAGTATGTAGTTTTTATTTAATTAACCTTTCCTCCGCGCCGGATACGTCTATCCTCGATCCAGTCACCATCAGGTTCGAGATA
>CAZFGY010000049.1:0-4869 GCA_964518465.1 uncultured Candidatus Saccharibacteria bacterium
CGCATGATTTCTATCGTAATACAGAGGTTGCTCTTCGCAACTTGCTTAACTGTTCATCATTATAGCGCAGCGTCTAAAATAATGCAATACTTTTTTTGAAGATTTTTAAAGATTTTTAAAGAAGAAGAGAATCTACCTCTGTAAAATCTGGTAAAAAGTTCTTACAAAAGTTTGACTTTTTGACGTAAAAATGCTTATTCTTAAAGATTTTGGCACCAAACTGACCTAAAAATGCTATTTTAGAGTAGTCGGATATTTCTATTGTAGCATACATTGTTATAAAAGTCAATAGTTTTTATGCTAAATTACTTTGTGCGGGTGTCTAAAGATGATACTATATGTATATAAGGGATACATTATGAAACAAGAAGTGGATATTGCCTTTATAAATAAGGTCTTGAAATTTGTTTGTAAAAAACTAGATGATGCCAAAATAGATTATTATGTTGTTGGAGCGATTGGAGCATATATTGATGCTGAGATGCCAATCCAACGAATTCATGAAGATTTAGATATTATGGTTGAAGAGAAGTGTCTGCCCGAATTGCGAAAGATCTTTGAGAATACAGATTTTGAGTTTTGTGATAGGCGGCTCTTAAGCAACAAAGTATTAAATAAACGCGGCTATACCGAAGGTGATCATGAGGTATATGCACAACATAAATACTATAATTTTCATGTAGGTTTTTTCTTGTTTCGTTTCAATAATGATTCCTATACGACAATAGAATATTTTAGAGATTCTGGGCTTCAGAAAAAACTAGAACGAACGCTCCCCATGCAATTTTTTGCTGCACAATATAATACTTGCCCAATAGATTATTATGGGACTAGTCTGAAAGTGGTCAGAAAAGAAATGATTTACAAAAATAAGTTAACTATGAAAAGAGAGAAGGATCTCTTTGATATAGCAAAGTTAGAACCTGCGCTTGATAGTGGTAAACTTGAAAAACTAAAAGGTTTAAATGGCTATAGAAAGACAGAGGTAAGCGATCTGCACGGTGCTTAGGTTATTGTTTAGTCTTATGCTTCGTACGCGTCTTTGTTTTGCTTGTATTCTTCGACTAAATTAATAGGGGCGACAAGGTCATTGCGATAGTTTTCGATTGCTTTGATGATAAATTCTGGGGCGCGCAACTCGTCACGCATATTAACTACTTCTTCATAAGTAAACCAGTCAAGAGCAAGAATTTCTCCAGGTTGGGGCTTGGGACTGCCTGAGAGAAATTGGGTAGTGAAAACAATGCTGACAAAAATATCGTCGGGGCGTTTGCGCGTGCCGATTTGGCAGATGCCAGTTAGCTCAACTTCACAATTGGTTTCTTCTTTAATTTCCCTCTTGGCGCCCTCGAAAAGGGTTTCGCTAGCTTCAAGATGACCGGCGGGCAGGCTCCATTTGCCGTAGCATTTTGCTTTTCCTTCTTGGATGAGCAGGAATTTGTCATTTTTAACGACTACGCCGCCAGCTATAATAGATGTTTCGATAGCCATTTTAGAAATCCTTAAGAATTGTTTTTAGTTTGTTCTGGACGGCTAGCGACTGTTTTTCGATGAGACGAAGGCGTGCTGTGATGTCGGTGCGAGCCATTTGTAAAGTACGCTTCAGGATTGGGCTGCTCGAGTGTTGGTCAAAGAAACTAAAGAACTGATCAGCTTCCTCGCGGGTCAGGATCTGGGTTGCGGTACAACGGGGGTAATCTTCAAGAGATTTGTCTCCCGTTAGTTTCACGACATAATCCCAGTGATCATAGAGCCAGGCGAGAGCTTGAGGCTTGATAAGGGGATTACGCAGGAGATAGATATAGAGAAAAAGATGATCTTGAGGACGAACGGTGCGAGGTTGCTCTAGTAAGGACAATAGTTGTTTGATATGGGTAGGATCCTTGGCAAGAGAAAGCGCCCAAAGCAGATCGGAGCGAAGCTCGGGATCATGCGATTTTGGATAGAGAGCATAGAAGTGATCAAAAACTTCTGTTTCAGAAAGGAGCATTTTGGCGGCAAGGATGTGAGCACGAAGTTCGGGGTTAATTTGAGAGAGTTCGGGCTGATAATATTTTGCGAGCCACTCCAGAGTAGGATCATCATGGGCGTAACGTGCAATTGCAAGCAAGGTATTACGGAGGCGCTTCGTGTCGGCGTCGAGGTCGATTTTCTCGAGATCAATAGCTTCGAGCTTAGGACGGATGAGTTGACGCAAGAATTGATGATATTTTTTCTCTATCTCGGAGTTGCTAGGGAAAAAGATTTTGAGATCATTAATAATAGTGAGCAAGATATCCCAGATGGCGGCAGGCTCATCCACGAAAGTAACGAGGAGATCTAGCAAAGATTCAGAGCTAACGAGGCCGGCCTTGGCTAGAAGTGAGCGGTCGATGAGAAGACGGAGCTTTTGCTCAGTATCTAGCTGGTTGAACCCTTGGAGCTTTTGATCAAAATCGGCAACAGATAAATTAATTAAGTAGTGGCCCGTCATATCATCAGAAACATCTGGAAGTGGCCAAGTAGAATCATTAGTTTCACCATTAATGAGAAAACGTTGCTGCTGCCATTTACTGGAGAGCTGTTCTAACATTGGGTAGCCGGGCTCAGAAATCCAAGCATGCATAAAGGCTTTAACATCAAAATCAGCATACGGCTGAAGGGCTCGCCAAAGATCGTCGCCAATCGTGTTTTGGTATTGATATTTGTCGAAATAATCGTGAACGCCACGATCAAAATTTTTCAGACCCATGAGACGAATTAGCATCAGCACGAGACGAGCGCCTTTCGCATAAACAATGGCGGAATCAAAGAGAGTAGGGATTTCGGCAGGATCATTGACGGCTTGCTTGACAGCCTGGACGCCAGGTAGGGCGTCGCGACGCAAAGCAGCGAGACAATCACCGGTGAAAAAATCTTGCCAAATATGAAAATCTGGATAGAGGGCGTCAGTGGCGTAATATTCCATAATAGTAGCGAAGGATTCATTTAGCCAAAGATCATCCCACCATGCCATCGTGACTAGATCACCGAACCACTGGTGCGAAAGTTCATGTGTTACCGTAACAGCTACAGCTTGTTTGGTGTCGAGCGCGGAACTTGGTTCAGCTAGCATACAGGATTCGCGATAAGTTACCAGCCCCCAGTTCTCCATCGCGCCAGCCTCAAAATCTGGCAAAGCAACTTGATCGAGTTTTGTAAGTGGATATTTAATGCCGAATTTTTCGTCATAATATTCAAGCGCGCGCGCCGCGGTTTCGTTAGGGAAAAGCAGAGATTCGATCGATTGGTTGAACGCACAATAGGAAGAAACTTTGACGCCGTGTTTATTAACACATGAGACGCTCTGGAGAGGACCGATGACCCACGCGAGTAAGTATGTGGACATGCGTGGTGTAGGAGCAAAGTCAAAGCGACCATTCACCTGTTCAATTACGGGTGTATTAGCCAGAGCAACATCGTGTTCACCGAAATCGGGAATGATTAAAGTGAGGCTAAAAACAGCTTTCGCAGCGGGTTCGTCGATACACGGGAATGCTTCACGCGCATAGTGAGATTCAAACTGAGTAGCAGTCAATTTTTGTTCATTCCCTTGCCAGTCGTAGGTGGAGAGATAACAACCTTGCATATTGGTGTTAAGCTGACCGGAAAAATTGATTTTAAGGGCGAGCTTAGGAAAATCTTGGTGTTGCGAAGAACTTAAAGAAGGTTGGATATTGCTAGGTAATGGAATCGTGAGAAGTTGATCGTCATATCGATAGTCACATTTTTGATAGTGATCTCCATCTATCAAGCGTAGCTCAACCGAAGAGATTTTAAGATTAACTGCATGGAGCTTAACGACATTAACATCGGACTTGGTAAGACGACCAATGATTTCTACTTTGCCTTTGAAAGTCTGGTCGGGACGATTAAAACAATCTTCGAGAAAATATTCTTCGGGGGTAAAATAATCAAGTAATCTTTCCATATCCTGATTATAACATGGAGAGGCTAGATAACGCGGGAGACTTCTTCTAAGGTAGTCTCGCCACGGAGAGCGGCAATGAGACCTTTTTGCTCGAGAGTGAGCATGCCCTGCGAACGGGCGCTTTGTTCAATAGCTTCTGAACTGAGATCTTTGAGATCACCACGCAAGAAACCTTGGATATCTTCGCTTACAACCATTTGCTCCATAAGCACAGTGCGACCTTTGTACCCAAAAGGCACCTCGGCACTAGGCGCAGGACGATAAAGTGTAATGTTACTCAAATCGATGCCTTCGACATTGGCGAGCGTGCGCTGAATATAATCGATGGTACCAGCATCGGGCGTATAGGGCTCTTTGTTTTTGGCCAGTTTACGGACGAGACGTTGCGCCATCAAAAGTCGGATTGAACTGGCAAAAATAGGGTTCGTACCGATAAGGTCGATCATGCGCGAGAAGGCGGCAGCAGTAGAGTTGGCATGGAAGGAGGACAAGACGAGGTGACCAGTAATCGAGGCCTGAATAGCCGTGCGAGCAGTATCAGCGTCACGAATCTCGCCGACCATGACGACGTCTGGATCGAGACGTAAAACTGAGCGTAAACCTTCTCCAAAAGAGCTACCATCGTTAGTATGAATTGGAATCTGAGAAATGCCAGTAATGCCATACTCGATAGGATCTTCTAGAGTGATAATTTTGCGTTCGGTAGTGTTGAGAGCATTGAGAATTGAATAGAGCGTGGTAGACTTACCAGAGCCCGTAGGACCAACCATAAGAACGAGTCCGCGCGGATGCGAAATGATTTCTCGAATCGTACTCATCTCTTGGTCGGATAAACCGAGAAGATCGAGGTTGAGTAAGCTTTCGTCAAAGTTAAAGAGACGGAGCACGGCGTCCTGACCATACATTGTCGGCACCATTTC
>CAZFGY010000050.1:0-4806 GCA_964518465.1 uncultured Candidatus Saccharibacteria bacterium
ATTCTGGGGCTTTCCTCTCCGTTGCCTAGTCTCTACTTAGGCTATAGGTATGAGAAAAGGTGAACCACTTTACTTCCTCCGCGCCGGGTTTATTTATCCTTGGTCTAGCTATCAACAGACTAGAGTTGTGGGCACTCTTTTACAGTATTGGTCTTCCACGGCTAGCCCATTTCTTAATGCTCAGTTCCTCAAGTTGACCCCACAGGAGATCTATCCATCCAGTGTTTATTATCGTTTTGATGCCTTTCTCCTCCGTTGCCTCTTGCTAGGCTGATCTATGGAAAAGAGTAAGTACATTTCTTTCTTCTAGGCTCATAGAGCTTGTATTCTCTAACCCTTTCTTTTTGAGAGACTAAAAGAAATCGTAGGCTCGAAGAGTAATATAATAGTGTACTTGAGTGTTTTCTTTACTGCTTTGGTCTCGGAAAAAAGAAAGGGTTAGGGGATACTTGTTAGTGGGTTTTGAAGAAAGAAATGTAGCTATCTCTATGTTATAATACCCTTATGTATATCTCCGAACTTATCACAGATTTCGTCGAACACCTCGAAGTCGAGCGTGGTCGTTCCAAAAAAACCGCAGAAAACTACGAACGTTACCTTAATCGCTTTTTAGATATTGCAGGCAATATTTCTGGTAAGAATTACGAACTCCAGCCCGAAGATATTACTCAAGAACTCGTCCGCAAATTCCGTCTTCAGCTCAACCGCGAAGAAGATCGCTATGGAGAAAACCTCGAAGCAATTACTCAAGCATACCATCTTATCGCCCTTCGTGGCTTCCTCAAATATTTAGCCAAGCGAGAAATCAAAACTCTCGACCCTAGCCTCGTCGAACTACCCCACGTTGTTCGTAAGCAAGTCACTTTTTTACATTATGACGAAGTGGAAAATCTTCTTGACGCCATTGACACTTCTACCGAAACCGGCCTTCGCGATCGTGCAATTATCGAACTATTATTTTCTGGCGGGCTACGTGTCTCCGAACTTGTCAAATTGGATCGCGACTCCATCAATCTCGAACGTCGCGAATTTCTCGTTCGTGGTAAAGGCCGCAAAGACCGACCAATCTTTATTTCCGAAGCCGCCGCTGGGCGTGTCAAAGATTACCTTGACGCTCGCACCGATTCCCTCGCCCCACTCTTCCTCAATAACAGCCGTAACGAAGGTGTCGTCGACACTTCCGGAAATTTCCGCCGCCTCACCGCACGCTCCATTGAACGTATTGTCCAAAAATATGCCAAACTCGCCGGCATCACGAAGCATGTTTCTCCTCACACCTTACGCCACAGTTTCGCAACCGATCTCCTCATGAACGGCGCCGATCTTCGCTCTGTCCAAACTATGCTTGGGCACGCCGACATCTCCACGACCCAAATCTACACTCACGTTACCGACGCCCACCTCAAAGAAGTCCACGAAAAATTCCACTCAGAAACCGAATAACTTTCAATTAAACGCTATACTCTAAGAAGCAGCGGCAAGCAATTCCCCAGCACCATAACTAGCACAAACGCCGCCACCAAAAACGGTCCAAAATGCACTACATGGTTGCCCTTTTTAATTGCCCCCGGTAGCGCGATCAAATCCCCCAACAAATTCGCCAAAAAGATCGTCCAAAGCGACAGCCACCAGTTCGCCAGTGCTAACGCTAGAGCCAGCGCTAACAGCCAATCACCCGCCCCCATCAGCTTCTCTTTCGAGACTTTATAAATCAAGAAGCAAGTCCCAGCCAAGATGACTACCCCTGCAATCGCCCCCAAAAAGCCGTTCACGACACTTTCCCCCGCCAGCTTCAAATCATACATTCTCAGCACGAAAATCATCCCACCAAACACAATCGACAAGATCAAAAGCACTACTGGCAGTTCTCCCCATTTCGCATCATAAACTGCCAACACCATCAAGACCACTAGCATCACCAAAGTCAAAATAAAAATCGCTAATTGCGTCGCCAAATATTCCGGCCGCGCCGACATTGCCGCCCAACGTTCAATAATCGGCAGTAAATAGGCCCAGCTCAGCATAAAAAACGCAATCGCCATGCTGACTTCCGACAAAAAGTCTGCCCAGCCGATCGGCTTATGACAATATCGACACCGCCCTTTCAGTATCAACCAAGAAAAAATCGGAATATTATCATACCATTTGATACGTTTTTTACAGTGCAGACAGACCGACCACTGACCGAGATCTTTCTTCGAATGCACTTTATAACGCCATCGCCAAGCCTGGCAACAAGCAAAAGAGCCAAACACCGCCCCCAGAATGAACATCAAAACCAAGATTAGAACTTCAATTGTCACATCTACCATATTTACATCATACCATATCCAGTTTATCTCGTGTAGTAAAGAAAACAGCCTGCACGCGCAGACTGCTCCCTCCCCACTCAGCAACTAGCTATTATTATCAGAACAATAGACACCGCTACCTTCGAGTTTGTAGAAGATCGCGTAATCACGTGAGTTTTCGTTCGTACTCTTTACCACGGATTCCCCTTCACAGCGACCCTTACGTACCATATAGATCATATGGTCGTTAAAATCAACTGTACTAATCTCCTGAGCCAAACCATCCGAATAAGTCTCAATCGTCAAACCGTAAGTTGCACCATCTGGATCAACAAACTCTGTCAAAGCTGTATCCGGTGCCGCTGAAGAGTTCATATATTTACGCAAAAAGCACTCTGCTTTATAGACCGAGGAAGTCACCCCGCTAGCATTACACCCATAATCCGCCAGCGTAAACTCATCACCATCTGGCTGAGAATCAAAGCTACTGTCTCCCCAAGGAATTCGCCCGTTATTATTCGTCTGGAACTGCTGAATCTGAGCTGTCATTCTACCCACTGCAGTACGACGCTCGGAGTCTCGCTGAGCCCGCTGCAAAGTTGGCAAAGCCAAGAAAACCATCAAGAAAATCAAACCTGCAATCGCTAGGACCAACACGACCTCAATGATTGTAAAACCACCCACCGACCCCTCATCGGCCATCACCCTTGAACGCTTCATCGTTCTCGCCATTTTATCTTTCCTTTCTTTTTATAAACCTAGGCTATTTTTACCCATTATACCATAAGAACTATACTATGCACCAATTTCGCTCACCAATGTGTAAATCGGAAACAAAATTCCAAGCACAATTCCACCTGCTGCCAAGGCCAAAATCACCATCAGAATCGGCTCGATCATTGTCGAAATCGCCGCCAGCCTCTCATCTAGTTCATCTTCATAAACCTTCGCAGCCTTACCGAGCATCTCGTCAATCTTACCGGATTGCTCACCAGTCGCCGCCATCTGTGGCAAAAGTGGTAAAATATAATCCCGCCCCTTCAAAGCCACGCTCAAAGGCTTACCACTTCGCACCATCGTCGCTGCTTGGTTTATCTGATCCTCTAGCACAATATTATTCATCGCTTCGCCAGAAATCTTCATCGCTTCAAGCATCGGTACTCCTGCCGACAGCAACATCTGTGCCGTCCTCGCAAAACGTGCATTATACAGCCTTAAGAAAAGCTGCTTAAAAAGCGGCACATTTAACTTAAACGTTGCCAGCCATTTCCGCCCCAAATCCGTCTTCCGAAACTGCATAAAAAACCACACCAGAAACCCCACGACTAACAGAATCACCCACCAGTAGCCCATCAAGAAATTCGACATCGCCACCATCGCCTGTGTCACTGCTGGTAGTTCCTTCCCGAGATCCTGATATAAATGGTCCACTTCTGGCACCACTTGAATCATCAAAAAAGCCACTACGATAATGATCACCACTAGCACAATCGCCGGATAAGTCATTGCGCTACGAATCTTAGAAATCATATTCGCATCTTTTTCTTGCTGCTCAGCCAAACGTTTCAAGGAAACATCAAGCGTACCCGAAGCTTCACCCGCCGCAATCAAAGATAAATAGACTTTATTAAACACATCCGGATGTCGCGCAAAGGCGTCATGGAGCGACCGACCAGCTTCCACCTGTGTCGAAATATCCTCTACCAAAGTCCGCGTCGCCTTATCATCCGTCTGCTCTGCAATCATATGCAAACTATCAGAAAGCGGCAAGCCTGCGCTAATCAAGGTTGCAAATTGTCGCGTAAAAACAATTCGCTGTTTCGAAGTCACTTTATTGCTAAACCGCGCAAAAAACCCCGCGCCTTCTTCCGTCACCCTCTGTGGAATATACCCTTGATCGACTAAGATTCGTCCTGCCGCCTGTTCGCTATCCGCTTGCACACTACCAGAAACCATCCTTCCGGTCTTACGATCTTTTGCCTTATAAGTATATCTTTTCATTAGCCTCTCGCCAGTCTTTCAAATTCCGCCGTATCTACTGCATATTCTCGCGCTGTATCATAGCTCAGCGTTCCCGCCTTCACCAAGCGCGCCAGCTCACGATCCATCGTCTGCATTCCCTGCTCTGCCCCCGTCTGAATCGCCATATCTAGCTGATGCGTCTTACCTTCCCGAATAATCGAACGGACCGCCGAATTCGCCACCAAAATCTCCGTCACTGCAATGCGTCCGCCCTCAATCGCCGGTACCAACCTCTGCGAGCAAATCCCCACCAAGATATTAGCCAGCTGCGACCGAATCTGCGGTTGCTGATGTGCCGGAAACACGTCAATAATACGATCAATACTCTGCGCCGCACTATTAGTATGCAAAGTTGCGAACACTAAGTGCCCCGTCTCCGCCACCGTAATCGCTGCCTGAATCGTCTCCAAATCGCGCATCTCACCGATCAATACGACGTCCGGATCTTCACGCAAAATACTTCTCAGCGCCGCGGCAAAACTAAAGGTATCAT
>CAZFGY010000051.1:0-4632 GCA_964518465.1 uncultured Candidatus Saccharibacteria bacterium
CTATTATAGCATACTTTTTAAAAAATGAAGAGTTTTTGTGAAAAATGTGGTAAAATAGGAAGAAGCGTTAAATGTGAAACATAAACTAAGAAAGGAGCTAGCATGGCGGATGAGGCGGAAAAAGTAATTCGGATTGCTGGTTCGATTACGGTGGATGAGCTGGCGCAGGCTTTGGGTTTGTCGGTGACGGCGCTGATCGGTGAGTTGTTCAAAAATGGTATCGTGGCGACGATTAATCAGCGGCTGGATTTCGAGACGGCGCAGATTATGATTGATGAGCTGGGGATGACGAATGTGCGTTTGGAGCGGAAAAATACGGCTTCGAAGCTGGTTGATGAGAATACGCCACGACGAGAGTTGAGCAAGGACGCAGTGGTGCGTCCGCCAGTGGTAGCGGTAATGGGACATGTGGATCATGGTAAGACTTCACTTTTGGATAATTTGTTACATAAGAAGACGGCTGAAGGGGAGGCTGGGGGGATTACACAGCATATTTCGGCATATCAGTTGGATTATGAAGGGCGGAAGATTACTTTTCTAGATACGCCGGGGCATGAGGCTTTCGCGGCGATTCGCCAACACGGGGCGATGTTGACGGACATTGTGGTGATTGTAGTAGCGGCGGATGATGGGGTGAAGCCGCAAACAGTAGAAGCGATTAAGTTTGCGCAGGGTGCAAATGCGAAAATTATCGTAGCGATTAATAAGATCGATCGTGAAGGTGCGGATGTGCCGCGGACGATGGCGGATCTTTCGGCACACGGTTTGCAACCGGAAGAATGGGGTGGAGATATTATGATGATTCCGGTCTCGGCGAAGACCGGTGAAGGTCTAGAGAAGTTGATTGAGTCGATTTTGTTAGTAGCCGATGTGGAAGAGCTGAAAGCGGACGAAAAGATTCCGGCGGAAGGTCTAGTGATTGAATCACACATGGAGACGGGAAAAGGTTCGGTGGTGAACTTGCTGGTGACAGGGGGAGAGCTGAAGGTCGGAGAATTTATTGCGGCGGGGAATAGCTACGGTAAGGTGCGGACGATGTTGGATTTTCGGGGGAAGCCGAAGGGGAAGGCGACGCCATCGACACCGGTGACAGTGACTGGCTTTAAGGAATTGCCGAATTTCGGTGATCGGTTCTTGGAATATCCTGACGAAAAAAGTGCGCGCAGGGCGGCTTTGATGCACGCGCAAGCGGCGGCGAATGAAGCGGCGAGTGCGAATGTGACTAGTATGGATTTGCTGAGAATGATGAACGTGGAAGATAACGCGAAAGTTTTCAACGTGATTGTAAAGGGTGATGTGCTAGGATCGGTGACGAGCGTGGTGGACTCCTTGAAATTGATTGATACCAAGGGCGAGGTAGCACTGAATATTGTGGCGACGGGTGTGGGCGACGTGACAGAAAACGATGTCTATATGGCGGCGGGCGACAACCATACAGTAATATATGGTTTTAATGTGAACGTGCCGACTAATATTGCTAAGCTAGCGGCGCGCGATAACGTGGCAGTGAGAAATTATAAAGTGATTTATGAATTGCTCGATGACGCGAAAAGCTCGATGGAAGATCTGCTCGGTGAAGAGATTATCGAGACGGAGCTGGGTGAAATGAAGGTGATGGGGGTGTTTCGGGTGACGAAGACGGAGATTATTGCCGGCGGTCAGATGTTGAAAGGTAAAGTGACGCCGGGACTGATGGTGCGCGTGAAGCATGGTAAAGAAATACTGGGCGAGGCCGAAGTCGAGAGTGTACAAAAAGAGCGTATCGAAGCGAAAGAGTTGATTGAGAACGAAGTGGGTGGCTTGGCGCTGAAGACGGAAAAGAAGATAGCTTTGGCAGTCGGCGATCGCCTCGAATTCTTTACGCGTGAACGAAAGAAACGAACGCTGTAGACTAGAAAAAGCCTGTGCTTGTATCCGGGGGGAGATTTTGTGCTAGGCTAGGGGAATGAGGGAAAATAGAGACACATATGTTTTTATAGATGTAAGCAACATTCGTGCGGCCTGTCTGAAAACTTTGAAATTTAAAATTGATTTTCGAAATTTTATACAATATCTCAAGCGAAAATACCCGAATCTTAAAGAGGTACGTTATTATGAGGGGATAGCGAGTAACGATAAGAAAAAAGAAGCAGAATTTAGTAAATTAGCTAAAATAGGCTATACGATTTGTGGATTGTCGAGAAAGGCATATCTCAAGCCTGGGAAATATAAGAATGTAAAATGCAAGAACTGTGGATTCGAACAGAAGGTCCTAGTATCTAAATCTGTGGTAAAGTTAAAATCAAATATAGATGTTTTCTTGGCTAATGACTTTCTAGAAGTGGCGCATTTTGCTAACCAGCCAGTTTTATTGATTTTAGTTTCATGTGATGGGGATTACGCGGAAATGATTAAGGGAGCAATCAACAAAAACGAATTGATAACGGCGCTAGTTTTAGCGACTCCATTCGTTAGGAATATATTAAATAATGCGATGTCAGTTAGGCTGACACGTTTGGTTGGAGAACTTCCCAGGTTTAATATTACGGATATAGCCAGTATCCAGAAGTATATAGAACAAAAATGAGAGTACATCCGAAGGCATACTCTCGAGGGTGGGGCATGCAGCCCCTGTATTTATATTGTATCATAATGTTTATCAAAAAGTCAAGATGTAAAATTGAGGGTTGACTTTGTGCTTATGCTGCGCGATAATGGTTTTGTATAAGCAGTAGAGGAATATTATGAAGATAAAAAGTCTCTCTAAAAAAAGGTTCGTCGGTTTGGTGGGTTGTTTGGGTATGCTCACTTTGTTGGTGACGGTAATGATGTGCCCGATGACTGTGAACGGTGCCAAGGCGGAGGAGCCACCTTACAATACGGGCGCGGCTGATTCGCAAGTGACTTTGTCGATTGGCAACTCCACATTGTCTGGAAGCCTAGACTCTGACAGGAATGGTGGTTTTAAAGCGCTTTCTACGGGCGTGAGCGTCTCTTTCAACCAGGCAACGGGCGCCTGGCTTTATATGGAAGTTCCAGAAAAAGACAATACCGTGCAGACTAACCTTGTTGGGTCGACGCCAGGTAATACTGATGTGATTGCTCCTCTTACTGCTGAAAGAAATAAGAATAATTTTGATAATAATACTTGGGGATATGCATTTTATTCCAATGGTAGTAATCTTACGCCAGAGACCGCGACCTATAAGGGTGTATCGGCTGATCGGATAGCGTTACAAACCTATACAAATACTCCTTCGGCAAATTTAGCTTATACTCTAGCTTTTGGTGCAAAAGTTGATAATTCGATTCAGGCGGATACTTATTCTGGCAAGGTGATGCTTTCGCTCGTGGTGACGCCTCAGGAAGTGGTGGTGGGTTTGACAGCGGCAGCTAGAGATAATAAAACAATGCAAGATGTAGGTAGAGAACGTTTAGCATTTGAGGAAAGTAAGGGTGCGACTGGTAGAGATTATTGCGGTGAATCAAAAATTGGTGAGACTGTCCAGTTGAAGGATGATCGTGATGGTCGATACTATTGGGTTGGTAAGATGAAGGATGGTTTATGCTGGATGACTCAGAATTTGGATATGGACTTGGCGATTAATGGTACTAGGGCAGCAGCGCTAGGTGTTGATGGAAAAACTATGGTCAATCTTAACAATACGAATACGAACTTGACGAATGGGGCTACGCAGTGGGATGCAACAACTGGTAGCAATGGTGCTACGGTTAATGCAACAGCACAAAGTACGACCGATAATATGCCAAATTGTGCTGAGGGTAGCACGGTTCCAAATGCGAATAATAGCCAGAAAGCAAACTGTGCGGTAGTAGGTGATAAAGCACGGTATACACTAGCGGACGCAACGCAGACTACGATGCCGAAGGCGGTATCGAGCCCAAGTCAGGTGACAACATTCTCATGGGATCAAGGCTTGTATGTATATGCGACTCCGACGAATACTGCATCTTGTGGTTCGCAGGTGATTGGGATCGTAGCTTGCTCGGGTACTTGGAATGGTACGGAGTGGGTTGAAGATACACAAGCAATTCAGGAGGCAGTCAATGCTTATAATAATGTCCCTGGTAATACGGCTACTAGTATTGATGCCGTAAGAACGGCAAATACTGGGAAAGTTCATACTTTTGTGAATGTAAAGAATGGGTATACTGCTTCGACCAGGTCGGATTTCTATTCAACTACGACCTACAAGGGAACTGATGGGACGACAGATTGTACTAAGCCAGAGAATATGGCGGTCTCTACTTCGAGTGTGGCTGTATGCAAGCAGTACGATGCACACTATTTGATTGGAAACTATTATCAGTGGAATACGGCTACGGCTGGAACTGGTGGTACGATTACTAATGCTGATGCTTCAAGTAGTATTTGTCCAGTGGGTTGGCAATTGCCAACTAGTGGTGTCAATGCTGACAATACACCAAGGGATGTTGAAGGTAGCTTCTATGGATTGTTGAAGTATTATGGATTGACGGAGAAGATTAGTACTCCGGCTGGTTATCAGATTCCGGGTACGAGTCCGGTTGTGACGTTGACGGAGAATCAATATAACATTGCTTTGGCTCCTCTTTACTTCGTCCGCAGCGGGTATATTGAGACTACTGGACCGAACTCTTGGCCACTTCATG
>CAZFGY010000052.1:0-4415 GCA_964518465.1 uncultured Candidatus Saccharibacteria bacterium
AATAGTACTAGTATGTAGAAATTATCTGAAAATAGATTAGCCTCGCCAAAAGGCGAAGCTAATCAACCAAAACTATTCCTATTCTAGCAAACCTTTATAGGCGGGTCAAGGGTAGAGGGTGCTACCATTTATAAACCCATTTCCCCAAACCCTCATTTCCCCAAAACCCGAACAAAATTTTCCGACTTTTCCACACCATGTGTAAACAAAACCGTTACCACACCCTCCAACACCCATCTACACAATATTTATTAATTAATACAACTAAGAAACTACCCCTGTATTTTCCAAAAACTTTTGCAAATAACACAAAAAGGGCAAATTTATATTGACTTTTATTAAAATCTGTGATACAATAGAGATATCAGCCTTAGTGCTTGACCTTTAACCTATTCAAAAAGGCGGAATATGTACAGAGAAGGTTACTGCCTAAACCACTTCTCTACACATACTCCGCCTTCTGAGAAAAGAAGTTGGCGAGATGATAGCGTAAGGGAAATCCCTTTTTAATCTTCAAGAGCGCTATTATTTGGAGGGTTTATGAACATTGTTAATCTGACCCCGCATCCTATCACTATCCTGAATGATGAGGGCGAAACCATCGCATACTACCCGCCCTCGGGCACCGTTGCCCGTGCTACCCAAACCTCCGAGAAAATCGGCGAACTTGATGGCGTGGATGTCGTTTCTACTAAGTTTGGTGCACCCGTAGACTTACCGGCTGCGCAACAGGGTAAGTTTTACCTTGTGTCGGCGATTACGGCGAGCGCAGCCCAGGCCCATGGTCGTTTTGTTGGCGACCTGCTCCTGACTATTGATCCTGTGCGTGACGACCAGGGCCGCATTATTGGCTGCCGGCGTCTCGCCACGCTCGATCCCAAAGCTTTCGCCAGAGACCCTCGTGCCAAAGCTTAATCTGTCCTAAACCCCAGTCTCGACGACCCTACTACCTACCCGCCCTTCTTGAACCCCCAAAACCCCGGCCAAAAAAGCCGGGGTCTTTCCATTCTTAAGTTCCTCGAAGCTCTATTCTCCCGCCCCGCTCATCGTTTCTGTCTCATCGACAGCTTCAACCTTGTTTAGTCCTTCCGCCGGCTTTTCCTCTGCTGACTCATCGGTTTCCTCTACAGCCTCCGGTGTATCCTCAGCCTCACTTAGTGCACTGAGCAGGGAATCTTCCGCATTTTTACGCTTCTTCTTTTCTGGCGCCTTCGCGAGTTCAATATCTAGATCATAGCCAGTCAACTTCGAAGCCAGACGCACGTTCTGCCCCTGTCGCCCAATCGCAATCGATTGCTGGTCCTCAGAGACATAAACCTTCGCATGCTTGCCATCGATCTCGACCTTCGTCACCTCAGCCGGGCTCAGCGCCTCCCGAATATACTCTGAAGGATTATCACTCCAGTTGATAATATCAATCTTTTCGCGTTCCCCCACCTCGTTCATAATCGCCTGCACACGGATACCACGTCCACCTACGAACGTACCTACTGGGTCTACCCCTGGCACAGTTGATTTGACCGCAATCTTCGTCCGTCGCCCCGCCTCGCGTGCGATGCCCTTAATTTCTACCGAACCATTCTCGAGCTCCGGCACTTCCTGACGGAAGAGATACTCAATAAACTCTGCATTCCCGCGCGACAAAATCAGCTGTGCCTTTGCATCATCATGCTCAACCCCCTTAATATATACCTTCAAACGCTCACCGACCGTATAATATTCGCCATCAATCTGCTCGCTTTTTGGCATAATCCCGCTTGCCCGACCCAGGTCAATCCGCACCACACGTGGCTCCACCCGGGAAACTACTCCTGTCACCACCGTACCGATCTTGTCCTCAAACTCAGACAGCACTGCATCGCGCTCTGCTTCGCGTAGTCTCTGGATCACGACCTGTTTCGCCGTCATCGCCGCCACCCGACCAAAGTCGGTCACCTCGCTTGCCTCTTCGACAGTGTCGCCTACTACGGCGTCTTTTTTCAGCTTTTTCGCTTCCTCTAGGGGAATTTCCGTGGCCGGATTATAAGCTAATCCATCTTCAATCACTTCACGGCTGACAAAAACCTTCGCCTTGCCCGTATTAGTATCCAGCAACGCTCGCACGTTCATCTCTTTATCCCCATTATCACGCCGCCAAGCCGCCGCAATCGCCATTTGCACTACATCGAGCACAGTCTCCTCTGGCAAACCTTTCTCCTCTGCAATTACCCCCACCATGCTGGTCAGCTGTTTCAGATCTAATCCTTCCATTTTTCTCCTTTCCGGAATTCTTAAAAAACCCGCCCCTCTTCGGGTCGGTCAATATCTGTATACTCCCATTATAGCGCAAGCCTCTCCCGAAGTCAATCACCCCCTTTAATATAGACCGCATTATCATAAATCAATTTGAGCCGTTCATCCGGAAACCGCTCGTCCAGCACCACTTCAAGATAAGTATCCGCCGGATTTCCCGCCCTCCGCATTGCCTGCCGGGTCGTCGCCGCGATCGACACCACAATATCAAACGCCAAAAACACCGCCAGCGCCACACACACCACGTTCAGCGTCTGTCCTTCCAGTCGCTGATAAGCCCCTTCCAGCATTGGCAGTAGACACCTCGCCGCCAGCAGTACCAACAGTCCCCAAAATAGCATATAAGGGATCGTAGTCCGCCCATGAAAGATACTCAAGAAGCGATCCGTATAATTCCATGACCGCGTTCCTAGCCACACCTCTTGCACTGCACTCAGAATTACTTCCAGCCCGCCGCCCAGCACCGCTCCCCCGAGAAAACAAGTCGTCGCCTTCGCTTTTGGCAAGTAAAATATCAGGTAAATCAGCACTGCCCCAATCCCGTACACCGGACTAAACGGCCCGTACACCAACCCCCTCCGCGACACCCACGCGATCGTCCCGTCCCCCAGAAAATTCTTTACCAACGTCAAAATTTCTTCGTAATAAGTCCCAAAAATACATCCAATCGCAAAAATCAGCACGACCTGGTTAAAAATCACCCGCCAACCCAGACGCCACGTCCGCCGCTTTTCCGAGTCCGTCGTCTTCTCTTGCGCCAAGTCTGCCATAATTACCGCCATTATAACATATTATCATCTCCTCCCCAAGCTCCCCGTCCTCGACACACCTCTTGCCACTTGACAAAATGAATATCATATGCTAATATCAAGATAAGCCTTACGTCAAAGGTTAGTATTTTGACGTAGCAAATTACAAAAAAGGGAGAGTATGAAATGTCTGATTCGTCTGCAAAACTGCAAAAGTTCAGCAAAAGCCTTACCCCTGAAGCTATCGCCATCACCCAGCAGTTTGGCTGGGATTTCTTCAAGGCCGGCGTCCTCATCGCCGCTGAGTGGCCGCCCACGTCCGACTATCCTGAGCGAGGGTTTGCGCCTGCCTATCTCCTAGTGCGAGAAGCCAAAGTGAAAGAACTCCAACCCGACGGCAGCAAAAAATGGGTCTTGAGCGACAAAGGAAAATGGAACCTGCCCTGTGGCCGCCTCCAAGTCGGCGAAAGCTTTGCCGAAGCCGCTCTTCGCGAAGGTCTCGAGGAAAGCGGCTACGAGCTCAAGCTCGGTCGCCTCGTCCATATCGGTCATCGTGCCGATAGCGATAATCCATATGTCATCATTATCTACGCTGCAAGCTCGCACGCCCAAATCTTGCATCCCGACCCCGAAGAAATCGCTGAAACCCGTTGGTTTACTTATGACTCGATTGTCACTCTTCGCGATGCAGGCCAACTGCGTAATCCCGACCTGACCATGTCCGCCCTAGATCAATATCGCAAATGTCAGCATACCCCCGAAGATCTCATCGTCACTTACCCGGCCAAGTAGATCCATTTGCATTCCGCTATTCTCCCACCCCCGCACCTTAAGCCGCCCCCTCCGGGGCGGTTTTTCACACCACAAACAACAATTATTAGCACTCTTGACACTCGATTGCTAGTTTGCTACAATAGCACTATTGACACACGAGTGCCAATGCTATAACATTATAAATAAGAATTACGTTGTTTAAAAATAAAACTGTGGTTGGTGGACTGAAGTCAGATACTATTTTTGCGAGGGTCCGGAGGCTCGGCCGAGGTGTAGCGGCGCGACCCCGTAACGACGGGCGTCGCGAACGCGCCTCGCAAAGGTAGTGTGTGACTTCAGCCCACGGGACAGTTTTATCATTAAAGAAAGGAATAATATGTCAAAAATTATCGGTATTGACCTTGGTACTACCAACTCCGCTTTTGCCTACATGGTTGCCGGCAAGCCCGAAGTGATCACCAACAGCGAAGGTGATCGCACTACTCCGAGCGTCGTCGCCGTCACCAAAAAGGGCGATCGCCTCGTCGGTAAGGTTGCCCAGCGTCAACGCGTTACCAACCCTCGCAATACTATTTACGGTATTAAGCGTCTCATCGGCCG
>CAZFGY010000053.1:0-4270 GCA_964518465.1 uncultured Candidatus Saccharibacteria bacterium
GCACGATTTTACGGCCAGCCTCACGAGTTTTTTCTAATACCTCTTGGAGATTGCGTCCATCTTCGCCGATGCGAACAAAAACATTAGTAAAAATCTCGACCTGATTTTCCTCGTCATCAGTCTCTTTACCTCTTCTAAACATCTTCTCCCAGTTGCAAAATAGAACGGTATTTTTCTCTAGTGCTTCGGCTGGTAAGTTCTCCAATTCCTGAAAGTCATATTCGCTGTCAGGGAGATAGGCGTATTTGAGCTTAAGGTAGCTTTGGCGAGACAAATCACCAACACTGGCCCAGATAAATACGAACTCATCTTCGAGATTTTCTATCAGTAGCTGCTCGAGCATTGCTGCCGTCATCACCGTTTTCCCCGAGCCAGTCGGGGCGTGTAAAATCATTGCAGCATTAGGTTTTGCTGATACGATGAGCTCTTTAAATCCTTGAACTAGTTTCTCGACAGCCTCACTTTGATATTGGACTAGATTCATCTTTTACCTCCTTTATTGAAGATACGTTTGTAGATTTCCAGAACCCCTTCGGGGATAGGCTGGCTTTCGTAGGCGTGCTTGAGATCGTCTGATAATTCATCTAGTCGGCCATAGTTCGTGTAGGAGAATACATAGAGATGGACAGGTGCGTCTGTTTCTAGTTCTTCGATTCGTGCAATGTAGTCGGCCAGTTCAAAACGGTCGAATATAACGGCAGTTAAGCCACGAGAGTTCTTGTAAACCTTGAGTTTGTCCTCGTCAATTACCTTATCAAATGCACTCTCACGAATCCGAATCATATCCTCACACGCAGGAGAGAGTTTACGACGAAGTTTATCAAGCGTTTCGTCCTTCTCGACAAAATCAGTCCTGAAGTAGCGAACATTGGCTGGGATACCTTCGGTATCACCATAGCCTTCTACTACGGCCTTGATGCGTGGATATGTAACTTCTTCGGCGATTTTGTTCTCATTATTGGTACAGAGAATGAATTGTCTATGGCCGCCATCTTCTTTATTGAGTTCCAGAACAGCTTGCCCAGTAGTTCCTGAACCAGCAAAGAAATCTAAAACAGTGGCATTTTGCTTTGGATATAAGCTTATTAAATAGCGGATGAGGGTAGAAGGTTTAGGATAGGGGAAGGCATTTCTTCCAAGAATTTTCTTTAGTTCTTTTGTCCCGCTTTCGGTTGTGCCCACTTCGAAATACTTCTCTTTTTTAAGATTTCCTTTTTCATCCAAACAACGCAGCGTCTCATCCATTAGCAAATTAGAAGAGACGTTACCAATAAAATCTTTGTAGTAAGATTTTTTTCGGGGCTGTGCTGAACCATCCTTTCCCCAATAAATTTGGCCCGCTTCGTCTAGTTTTTGGAATACCTCAGGAGTATAGACCCAAGCCTCAGTATGCTCTACTCCAGTCGGCGAAACTACTTTATACTTGGGGCGACCATCGTTACGCACTTTGCCAGAAGTGATAAATGGGCCATTTGGGTCATTATCTGGATTGGAATAGTTCTCGCCGTCATATTTCTTCTTGACCCTATTAAAAAAGAATCCAGTTAAAGTCTTATCGTCACCTATATTGTCTCTATCAAATGATTTAATCCAGAAAGAAGATTTATCTTTGGCGTAGCATAGGACATATTCGGTTGATACCGAAATTGTCGGTTCTGTGTAATATAGTGAGTTGCGACATTTCCAAATCATATTTGCTATCAAGTTTTGCTCTTTAAAAACAGAGTCACAAAGTAGCCTGAGATAAGGAAACTCTAAGTCGTTTATGGAAATGAGAATTATTCCGTCGCTAGATAATAATGAATGGGCTAACTTGAGTCGCTTTTGCATAAAAGAGAGCCATTTAGAATGCTTAAAAGCGTCCTCAGAATCAACGAATCTGTCGTTATAGATAAAATCCTTATTGCCAGTATTGTATGGCGGGTCGATATAAATTACATCGATCTTGCCAGTGTGAGTATAGTTTAGAACGGATAGAGCGTGGTAGTTATCTCCTTCGACAATTATATTTGTTGGCTTGGTCTCTTCATCCGAGTTGATAGCTTTACTGGCGTCTTCCTTCACCACTGGCAACTTTTGTTGGCATTCTGTAGCCACTTGTTCGGGTTTATCTTCCCAAACTAATCCGAACTTCTTTTGCCTTTTTAATGTTTTGATTATGTCGATCAGTTCTTCCTTAGAGCATTGATCAAGCGAATTATTTGCCATAGTAGTTTACCAACTGTTAGTCGGGCGCTACTTCTAGAAAATGTCCATAAAAGAAGCGACCATTTGCTATTAGTTGGTAAACTACAACTCTTACTTAAAGCAGAGTGGCAAATGGCCGCAGACTTCCTGCTTTAAGTAAAAATTGAATTGTAGTTTACCAATTTTATTATACCACAATTTGTGTTAGGTTGAGGAATAACAGCGTGTAAAATACATAAAACTAAGAAAACTAGAAAATCCTTTTTACATTTTCGTGGTAATGTAAAAGTATAAAAGAAGCCACCTGGCTAATGGCTAGACGGGCGGCAAATCTTAATGACATCTTCGGCGACGTACGCCAATCTACAAAACTCTAGCCTGAGGCGTACTTAGATGTCAAAAAGTAACTCTCATAAAGTAAATGTTGACCAAAATTACGATCAATATAAACTGATCATTACCACTAAAGAGGCGAGGAAAATTATCGGCAAGACGCTGTCGGATCAGCTCTCTGATGAAGAGCTCGGCAGGCTTATTGGCGTTTTATCAACTATTGCCGACAGGTTAATTGTTGATGGCGTGGTTCCACAAAATAGTATGTATGGTAAAATGAGGTAGTAATGGAAACTTTTGCTGACAAGAAGCGAGCTTTTGGATATATCCGTGTATCCACCGAGGAACAAGTGGACGGCGCCTCTTTGGATAATCAAAGAGACAAAATTCAACAGTTTGCAGATAATAACAACATTGAAATTGATGATTGGTTTGAGGATCCTGGCATCTCCGCTAAGAACGCCAACCGCCCAGGACTTCAAAAGATGCTTAAGGCTGCCAAGGAAAAACGTGGTCGGATCGATTATGTTATTATTTATAGTAGCACACGCATCTCAAGAGACTTAGCTACTTTCTATAGAGATATTTACTGCCCCTTATGGGGACTTGGAATACAGCTGCGTTCCGCTACGGAACTTTATGGCGAACCAGATGATCCTCAAGGTGATCTATCTATGATATTTGGTATTTTGTCTGGGCAGATAGACAACAAAAGCAAAGCACGACAAACACAAGATAATATGGCAACCCATATGAACGATGGTGGCTGGTGGATGAGTACTGCGCCTTTGGGCTTTAAAACGGAGCAAGTTCCTACTGGACGTAGAGATAAGCACGGTAAGCCAAAAACTCACACTAAACTAGTTCTTGATAATGTCGATGGTCTAGCTGATAAGCTTGCTTTCCTACTGACGAGATTCTCCAAGGGTGATATGACCACAGCTAGACTCCTTCGAATGGCTCATAAAATGGATGTACGCAGCCGAACTAATAAACTTTTACCAAAAAGTACTCTTGAGAATATTTTACGAAAGCCAATTTATGCTGGTTGGCATCGTTCCAAAACCTTAACTGGAGGCAAATTAATTAAGATGAACTTTGATGGTATTATTCCCTTAGGAGTTTTTGAAAAAAATCAACAAATTCTCGATGGCAAGTATCATCCTCACGAGGAGAACGACAACTCGTTGTATCCTCTACATAAGACCATTTGCTGTGCTATCTGTGGAGCTGAAATGATAGATGAGACGAGAGAATCGAAGACAACGAAAGACAGACTTCCATATTTGCGCTCTAGTGCGCCGACAAGCGGTTCTGGTAAGCGTACTCCACGTTATAGCTGTAAATGTACTGGCCACGGTTCAGCACTTGCTTCAGAAGTTCATCAAATTTTTGAAGATTATCTCAAGCAGATTACTCCCGATGAAGGCACGATCAAACTTCTCAAGGAGATCGTCAAGCGCACAGCTCTTAAAAATTTAGGGAATATTAACGAAGAAATCGAAGAGTGTGAGCAAAAGCGGGCAGCGCTATCCGAGAGGAGGCAAAAAGCTACCGCTGCGTTCTTAGACGGTGATATTAGCAAGGAAGAGAAAGAAGAATATGTTACAGGACTTGATACTGAGCGTAAGCAAATTGAGGAAAAGTTAGAAAAACTCAAGCAGGCTCAAATGCTCAGAGAAGCCGATATTGAATATGTCTGCAACTATATGCGAAATCCTGCCAAGCTCTGGCGTGACGGTGATTTAGA
>CAZFGY010000054.1:0-3623 GCA_964518465.1 uncultured Candidatus Saccharibacteria bacterium
ATTCGTAAGGTCATTGGGTCGAGCCCAATAAGAACCACCATTTTGACGTTTATTTTGATGCTCTCATACCCATAGCCTAAGTAGAGACTAGGCAACGGAAAGGAAAGCCGTAGGATAGTTGTCCAAGATCGTCATATGGGTTCACTCCATATGCAATATAAAGAGCATGTCCCAAACCGTCTTTAAAAGATGTCCAATATCGTCCATCTTGACCGGTCCAATGAATTGCACCGATGCTGTCGATCGCACTGTGACCGCTGCGGACGAAACTCTTTTCCATAGATCAGCCTAGCAAGAGGCAACGGAGGGAAAAGCCAAAGAAACGAGTGTTACGATAAGAAGGAAGTACATCACTTATATTAGAATGAAGATAACGAGAATTATCCTTGTTATCGTCAACTACTGATGACCAATAGCGCAAATCGCTGCCAACATACCTCATCTCCTTATTGTACGACCAAGGGTAGGTGACCCCGGCGCGGAGGACTTCGTCCGCAGCGGGTGGTTACCATATCCCAATGATATTGTGGATAGAGTTGGCTTGTCGGGTATGATTTGGAGTCATTCTGCCCAAGATATCAAGGGAGGAGCATACAATCTTCTATATAACTATATGCAGGTAGAAATAAACCCCATAGATGATAGTCAGCGTCAGCGGGGCTATCCCCTCCGTTGCCTAGTCTCTACTTAGGCTATAGGTATGAAGGAAGTTGAAGAATATACTTCCTCCGCGCCGGGTACGTCCATCCTTGGGCTAGCCTCCAGCAGGTTCGAAATATTAGTGATGATGCTCGCTATTGGTCATCTACCATAGACTCTATACTCAATGCTCGGTACCTCGACTTTAATCCTTACGATATCTACCCGTCCGATCGTGATGCTCGCTTACTTGGCTTTTCCCTCCGTTGCCTCTTGCTAGGCTGATCTATGGAAAAGAGAGATAGTGTAGGTTTAAAGCTATTGCACTGTAGCCTAGCCCTTTCTTGCTTTATAAGAAACTAGAGAATAATCAAAGCTTGATTATTCGGAATGTCGGCCCCGTAAAGACGGGCGCCGACATGGGTTTCGAAAAAAGCAAGAAAGGGCTAAGTTACAATACAAAAGCTTTACTGCTTTGGTCTCACCAAAAAGAAAGGTTTAGAGAATACTTGTTAGTGGGTTGAGAAGAAAAGAAATATGACTATCTCTATGTTATAATATCCTTATGAACAAACTCTACCTCACTCTCGGCATCTTGACCGCCGTCGTTTTGATCTACGGCGTTTACAAGCTTGCCAACCACGACAAGCACGAAAACCCTCTTTTTCAACAAAAATCCTCCAGTGTCAATATTATCTCCGCCCTGTTTTATATCGTGGCCAGCATTTTGCTCTTTCTGCTCGTTTTCTTCGCCATTGACGCCTGGACATAAGTCCCATTTCATAACATATGTTATAATTTAGCCATGAAACTCATCGTCGGTCTTGGCAACCCAGGCAACCAATATAATTTTACGCGCCACAATTTCGGCTTTCTCGCCCTGGATTTTTATGCCAAAATTCACCATTTCGAATGGCAAAAGCCCAAAATGAACGCTCTTTGGCTTAAATCCGGCGATCATATTTTTATCAAACCTCAGACATTTTATAATGAAGTTGGGCTCTCTGTACAACAATTCCTCCATTTTTACAAACTCTCCCCCGCCGACATTTTGGTGCTTTGCGATGACTTCGATCTGCCTTTCTCCACCATTCGCTACCGCGCCAAAGGCTCTAGTGGCGGCAACAACGGGCTCAAATCTGTCACGAATCACCTCCATACTACCGAATTCCCACGCCTGAGGCTGGGTACTGACAATCCTGACCTTCGTAAGCAGCTCGGCGATGTCAACTTCGTCCTCGGCCACTTTTCTGATACCGAAAAATCCCAACTTCCCAACCTACTTCTGCAAATTTCTCAGGCAATTGACGCTCATCTAAACTAATTTAGATGTTATTAAAGTTGACAAATTATCACACGTGTGATACAATGGATACGTCAGCGAGGTTAAAAAGTCCCCTTTTTAACCTTAAAGAGCATTTTAATAGTAGGAGGTTCACCATGAACAAGAAACAACCCTTTGTGCTGATTCTCAGCGGCTGCGGCAACATCAAAACTGCCAATGTCAACTGTCAGGACCCGGATGCCAAACCTGACGATGTACTGGCCGACGCCAAACTGACACAGCTCTACCGTGATCCCGATGATGATG
Source organism: uncultured Candidatus Saccharibacteria bacterium (assembly GCA_964518465.1). Lineage (GTDB taxonomy): Bacteria > Patescibacteriota > Saccharimonadia > Saccharimonadales > Saccharimonadaceae > Nanosyncoccus. The sequence goes on from CAZFGY010000054.1 coordinate 2,231, forward strand.
AGCACAATATCCTTACTCCGCTCGCAGGAAGCTCGAAGGAAGTATCGGTAAGGATCTGTCCTCTGAGCCTCAGCCCCTTGGGCATGGGCGGAAATCAGTTCCGTGTAGAGAGCGTTATTTACTCGGCAAAGGATGCTTCCACCAAAGATACCGATGGGGTCATCGCCTACTTGGGCAACGACCCCAAACAGATTTACATCGCGGACGGCGATCGTGTAACCATTATTCTGGATGTTGCAACCGGCACAGGCTACATCGCCTCTCTCAATTACAAAGGTGAGACCGGTCGCAATGTAGTAGACTTGACAGACCCCGGCCCCGAACTGCCTTTCTGCACGGATCCGGCCATACCCTTCTGCCTGCGTGGCACCATTACTGTGGCAAAAAGCCCCAAAGACTCCGAGACGGCACCTGCCAGTAAGGACGCCGCCGATGACCCCAGCCCCGAAACCCCCGCAAAGCCCACTAAATAGGGCTAAACCTCCTCCCCCAAGCCCCCGCAACTCTGCGGGGGCAATTTTTTATTTCAGCGCCCAACGATTCATCCCCAGAGCCTGCACCTTTCCTTTGATCTCGAGTAATGTAATTGTCCGATTAAACAATTCCGCCGAAATTCCAGCCTGCTCAACGATTTTCTCCCCGTCATCGAGACCTTGCTGCAAAATCCCTAAAATCTGCGTTTCTTCATCCGTATCACCCACCATCTTTGCAGTCATCTTCTTAGACTCTTTACTCCGCGCAGGGAACAACACTTCCAAAACATCCTCTACCCCAGTATAGGGAATCGCCCCTTGCCGAATCAGCCGATTACAACCCCTTGACATTGCTCGAGTGATATCTCCTGGCACTGCAAACACTTCTCGCCCCTGTTCTAAAGCGTGCGCCGCCGTATTGAGCGAACCACTTCTTTCTGCTGCCTCGACAATCACTACCACATCCGCCAGCCCAGAAATCAACCGGTTGCGCTCTAAAAAACTCACTTTTGGCCAAAACGTCGCTCCTGGCGCTATTTCGCTCATCACCATCCCGCCTTTCTCCACAATTTCCGCCGCCAATCCCACATGACGCCGTGGATAAATCTGATTAATCGGCGTCCCCAGCACCGCCACCGTCTGTCCACCCCCGTCCAAAGCTCCTCTCGCCGCAATCGAATCAATCCCGTAAGCCAATCCCGACACTACCATCGCCCCGCATTTCGCCGCCTCATACGCCAGCTCATAGGCCACTTTTCGGCCATATTCAGTCGGCTTTCGCGTCCCCACAATCGCCACAGTTTTAGGCCTTTTTTCGGGCATTTTTCCATAAAAATACAATATTTTAGGCACTACCGCAATAGACGTCAACACCTCTGTAAAATCCGCCTCTTGAGGTCGAATTTCATTGTTTTTTGAAA
>CAZFGY010000055.1:0-3598 GCA_964518465.1 uncultured Candidatus Saccharibacteria bacterium
TGAAGATTTTGGAAGAAGTTAGTGCATAACAAAAAGCTGGGGGCATGCAGGTAGAAATAGTAGCTGATATGATGATTGTGCGCGGCCTGGATTACTATACGGGTACGGTTTTTGAAACAATTGCGCCGGATTACCGAGAGATTGGTTCGATTTGCTCGGGAGGGCGGTACGAAAACTTGGCAGGATATTATACGGAGCAGGCTCTACCGGGGGTAGGCGGCTCGATTGGATTAACCAGGCTATTCTACGTACTGAGAAATTATGGCTTGATTAAGGTTGATGAGATTCGGTCAGTGGATATTTGTTTGGTGCCGTTGTCGCAGAACGAATGGAGCGCGGCGGAGAAGTTGGCACAGAGTTTACGCCTAGAGGGGCACAGCATAGATGTAGTTTTGACTGAGAAAAAATTGGGGGACAAGCTGAATTATGCTGCAAAAATCGCCAAATATGCCATCGTGCTTGGTGAAAACGAGATTAAGACAAATCAGTACACCCTGAAAAATCTCCAAACAGGGGAAAAGAGCGAGTTTTACTTCCCTAGCCCAGCGTCAAGATAACGTAAGACATAGTCCCAACCCCAGTTATCGCTGAAACCGGCAAGAGTGAATTTGTTAAACTTAAAAAATGGCATGCCTTCGGCAACTTGAAGCGCGCGCTGAGTATTACGATCGAGTTCCGCGAGGGTCTCATGGTTTGCCAAACACTGGTCGAATTGCTCGCCTAGTCCAGCTTGATGACCGATTTTCTGCCAATAGTCACTGGGGAGATTGCTGATCTGCGGGGAGGTCTTGCTATCGCCGATGCCCTTGGAGTGATAATCTTGCCATAATTTGCGAATAGCGCCGTGGTAGAAGTCCCAGAATTTATTTTCGCGCATTGCACAATAAGCGGCTTCGGCCGAGTCGCGCGAATATTGCGACCCGTTTCCTGCATAAAGATAGTCGGTCAGGCGAATCTCAAAGAGAATATCGTGGTCGGCAAGGTATTGTTGGAATTCGTCCCAGTGGTCCATAACCGTGCGAGAAAAGACATCGCAATAGGGACACATGAGGTCTGTATACATGATGTAATAGTTTTTAGCGTCGGGACTTCCGGTCGTGGCGGCAGTGTTCCAGGCCTGTTCGCTAGCAGACTGCTTGGTAGAGCCGATACCGATGAAAATTAACACAATAAAAGCAATAATAACAATGGCAATTGCACCGATGCGCCAGTAATTAGTCTTGGGCTGCTCCATGATTCTCCTTTTTAACGTCCTCGCTTTTCGTATGGCCCTGCGCAATTTTCGAATCGCGCTTAGCCTTAAAATGTTCACTCGTAATCATAACGTAGGCATCTTTACCGATTCGTTTCAGCGCAAAGAGCGACAGGAGAACTGCGGCGATAGTTAGCAGCCCGGAGATCGTGCTAGCGAGAGCATAACTACTAGAACTAAAAATCGCGCCAATAACCGGAGCGAGCAAGGTTGTACCGCAGGTTGGACAGCCTGACCCGAGCACAGCTAGACCAGCTGCTAGGCCAACGTTTTGAAGATTATCGGCATTTTGGGCTGTGGCGACGACTTGTGATTTTTTATCGCGGCGTCGCTTTTGCCAAACCAGCGCAACCAATCCGATTAAGATACTCTGAAGAAGCGTAATTGCAAACAACAGGAGCCAGTCCCAGAAATTTTTCCCTACACCAAAAAGCCCCAGAAAGCCGTCACGCAAAATTGCGAGTTTGCCAGTAAAATCGGTGGCAAAGAAGAGACTAAACGGTGCCGTACTGCCCGAAAGTAAACTCATCAACGTGCCGAAAAGTATAAAAGCGATAATCATTACAGCTAAAAACTTCCAGCTGCGAGTAGCCAAAACGACACCTGAAAAGGCCATTTTCCAGTCGTCTAGCCATTTATCAAGACGATAACCGATTTTTCCTCCACGAGTCATGTAGGTATTGTAGCATGGTTTTGAAGAATGTAGAATATCTGGACATGCATTCTCTTTTCCATAGATCAGCCTAGCAAGAGGCAACGGAGGGAGAAGCCGTATAAGCGACTATTTGTATCGGATGAGTAGATGTTGCTTGGCCCGAAGACTAGTGAGCTACTATTATTTTTAGATTGTGTGACAGGCGACCAATAATTTGCATTTGCGCTCATATCGCGAACTTGTTGTTGGATATTCCGAGGACTAACTTGCCCGGCGCGGAGGAAGTCACTTTCTATGCTAAAATAACTGAGATTTTTAACTATTAAGATTTTTCTAAATTTGTCCAAACCTTGACACGGTGTCAAGGTTTTGTAACACCCCACCCCTGTGAGCATTTCGCTAAACCTTGACAGGCTGCCAAGGTTTGGGAGTTTCGACAATAACGTCATACTCTCATACCTATATCCTAAGTAGAGACTAGGCAACGGAGAGGAAAACTTAGTAATTGCCATGATCGGTTAATTGGTTGAACGCCACTAGGTGAAACAGCAAGATAATATGATAATGTGCTTATACCGAATTTTGACCAATGCAATCCCCATGCTCCTATATCCAAATTTGTGCCTAGATCAATACGAACATTACCGCTGCGGACGAAGGTTCGCGCGCGCCGGAGAAATAGAAACCCGTATAGGATTTCAGCAACAACGCGATATCGGTGCTTGGCAGTTCACATGGTCATCAATTGCAGAATCTATTTATACATACGCTTTAAGGTTTCATTGGACTGGAGATTTAGAAGCTAGCATAGCAACCTATCGACTTTATGGTATCCCCCTCCGTTGCCTTATGCTACTAGGATAGGAAGAATGTTCCTCCGCGCCGGAGCAACCAATCCACGCTATCAAGAAGTTCGAGCCATTGGCTCCCATGGAGTTTACTGGGCTCCTACTATTAGCTCACTTATGTCAACTCAACGTCTTTTCTGTGATCAGTTTAGTTTGCTTCCTTCTAGCCACTATGCTAGCTTACTCGCCTCTACTCTCCGTTGCCTCTTGCTAGGCTGATCTATGGAAAAGAGAGCGTCGTCCGCAGCGGACTAGTTGATTATGGCTATACTAATACTGTTCTTGTACCAGGAGGCGCAGGTGATTATTGGACAAATAAGTCATACAGTATATACGCTGCGGGTATATTTAATTTGAGTTCGAAAACAACTGATCCACTCTATCAATATGGTAAATCTTACGGTTTCCTCCTCCGTTGCCTAGTCTCTACTTAGGCTATAGGTATGAGAGGCGTCTTTGCAATATAATATTCCTCTTGTTTGTCAAGATGGTCGTGTTCGGTTTTTGAGATTTTACCCTGTTCTTTGGCAAAATAACGTATTTTACAAAGCCATAGAAAATCTACAAAATCAATATTGACGGTAAGCATGTGCGTGATACAATTAAATTAGAACTCGGACAAGATCTGACGTTGAGGGTTGCCTGAGTTTAAAAATAAAACAGCGTAAAAGATGGTGGTTTAAATGCGCCAATCAAAATAAAATCCTACTCGTTTGAGTAGGATTTTGTCATATTGATTTTAGAAATTCATGAAGTTAAGCTAGCTAAATGAGCTTGGTAGGAACTAGGTGGTGCCCGAAATGGGACTTGAACCCATATGGATTGCTCCATTCGATTTTAAGT
>CAZFGY010000056.1:0-3435 GCA_964518465.1 uncultured Candidatus Saccharibacteria bacterium
CACGACCCGAAAGAGGGTGGCGCTGCGCTTCTTGGACGACTATCCGATACACTGGAAGGTGTGTACGGCCATTACGTTGCATGCGAATCGCGAGCATTGAATCTCCTTTTTGTGAATATTTGTTCTATTATAGCGTAGTTTTCAGGAAAAGTAAAGGTAAAATCGGGTAATTTTTCGTGATTTTAGGCTAATTTTGGGTTATAACCATTGACATTTTGAGCAATGTGTGCTACAATGAGAGAGTAGCATAACTACAAAAAGTACATTGAAAAGCCAAATGATTGATGGGGGAGGAATCATCATGAAAAAAGCTCTCAAAACGGTCCTGTTTACGGTGCTGGTAATCAGCTGGGTGCTGTTTACCATCTCTACATGGCGAACTGCTCGCTACATCAACCTGTATGTGGACGAGTTGCCCGCAGACACTCCGGCAGAAAGCATCGTGGAGCCTCATATTGAGGCGTGGGGCACTCCCCACAAGATCACTTTCATCGTACCGGCTGGCACGGAATATTACCGTGCCAAGACTTACAGAGCGGACAACACCGTCGATCCCTTAGATTGTTCGCATGTCTTGAGGCTGGAAAAAGATGTGATACTGCTGCCCGATGGGCGAACCATCCGAGCCGAGCAGCTAACACATCTCTGGTCCAATGGTAGACCCCACGAGGTGGAGGTGACTTGGTACTCGGCTTTCGAACCGAGAAGACGCTTTTTAAACGCCTTTGACACCTTGGCAATGTTCCTGGCTCATTATCACGACATCATCGTAGTTGTTCTGTCGGTGAGCGCGGGCGCGTATTTGGGCGTAATCTGCTCTACGGCGATTGACGGCCGCGAAGCACGGCGCGCGCAGCGACGCGCGGCCCAGGACAATTATGAGGACATGGGCGACTACGACGCCTGAAAAAGGTTTTTCAAGGTTAGGCACATTTAAAATCTGGAGGTCTATGATGAAAAGGCTATTTCGAGTAGCATTAACGCTGGTCCTAGTTATGAGTATGTCCTTGTGCTATGCGGATATTTGGCTCTCTATTGACCGTGGTTGTAAAGAATATATTCTGACCATTGCAGAATCGCATCACGAGAAGTCTGATCGTATCGTAAAAATCGACGAAGTGTCTGAGCAGGAGTCTCAGATATCTTTCGTGGTACCGCCACTACTCTACGGCCAAAAGTTCTCTATTTCGCAATACATCGTCAATAGTGATCGTGTCGTTGATGATACAGATTACGGACACAGATTGGCACTGAGAGATGGGGCACTTTTGTTGCCCGATGGTCAGGTAATTTATTCGGAAAGACTGGCGCAAGCGGTAGCTGAGGATAAGACGATGGACATAATCGTAAGGTGGACTCCTTTACCAAAGGGGAAAACCATCTCCTCGGCGTGCTTTGACGATCGCGTATTGGTTGCAGCAAAAATGCAGTTTTTTACTGTCGTGGTGACATTAATTCTAACTGGCACTATCATAATGCTACCGTTTTGCCGTCCTACCGTTAAAAATACTGGCAGCGACGATAGCAAAGAAAAAACCTAATTGTTTAAAGGATCTCCTAAAACAGCATGGCGCCCCCTAAGTGGGGCGCTTTTTCTATGCAGAAGTCTTGGTAGAGGCTTCACGCTGAGCTTTCAGGTAGCCCTTGACGGCTTCGGCGGCGGCGGCACCTTCGGCCTCCTGCTTAGAATGGCCGACGCCGGTAGCCTTGAGCTGGCGTGCGACATAGACCCCGACGGTAAAAGTTTTGTCATGGTCGGGACCCTCTTCGCTGAGGACGTGATAGGAAGGAGTGGCGCCATCAGCGTGCTGGGCGAGTTCCTGGAGATAAGATTTCGGGTCGCGCCAGCTGCCGTCCTCGAGGATTTTATTGATTTTGACCAAAATCCATTTCGAGATAAAATCCTTGACGACCTCATAGCCCTGGTCGAGATAAATCGCGCCAATCACTGCCTCGAAGCAGTCGGCAAGAATGACTGCGTGAGCTCGACTAGAACCGTGTTTCTCACCCTTCGAGAGGCGTACGAGTGGCTCATAGCCCAATTCTTCGCCAGATTCACCGATGCTTTCGGTGCGGACGAGAGCGGAGCGCCAAGCCGTCATGATTCCCTCGGGCTCGTCATAATTACGATAGAGAAAATCTGAGGTGACGAGTTCTAGGACGGCATCGCCGAGAAATTCGAGACGTTCGTTGTGGTCTTTGACGCTACTTTTGTGCTCATTGACGTAGCTACGGTGAGTGAGAGCAGTCACGAGCAGATTAATATCATGAAATTCGAAGCCTAGTTTTTCTCGAGCAAAATCTTGATAAATTGATGTATCCATTTTACAATCCTTGCCTAATTTTATTTTTTGCGAGAAGCATCAACTTCTCAATGTCTTCATATTCAATGGCGTCAAGAGCATCGTTAAATTTGAACCATTTGATACCTTTCATCCACTGTTCCTTGGTCGGGGTTTCGTGATCGTCGAGAGCGCGGACGAGGTAAATTTGCGTAGTCATCAGCACCAGCTTGTCGATGCGACGATACTGGAAGTGAATTTTGCCAAGCCACATGAGAACTTCGATATGAAAGAGGCCGGCTTCTTCGCCAATCTCGCGGATGGCGGTCTGCTTGGCGTTCTCACCGGGCTCGATGTGGCCCTTAGGAATGGTCCAGCGACTTTTGGAATCCTGGATGAGGAGGATTTCGATATCCTTCTGATCTTTGCGCATGCGAAAAACGATGCCACCAGCAGTCGGTTCCCGTACGACCTCTTGGATCGCGGGCTTTTTGAAGACACGTGCCGTAAGCCGTGTCACTGCCGAAACCTTTTCGGATTTCAGTGGCAAAGCTTCCGGAACTTTGGTCGGCCGTCGCTCTCTGGTAGCGCTCTTGGCGCTAGGCGCTGGCCTCCGCTTCTGTTTTTTCTTCTTGCTCATTGTTTTCCTCCTGGGAAGCTGGCTTCTCCTCGGGCTTCGAGGCGGATGCAGCAGCTTCTGGATGCTCGGCAAGCGGTGCTGGCTTGGTTTCGTCGCCATAGATCTGACGGTAGGCTGTGCCTAAGACGCCATTGACGAATTTCGACGAATTGTCAGAACCAAATGCCTTGGCTAGCTCGACGGCTTCGTTGATCGCGACCTTGGGCGGAACGGTTTCCGCCGAAGCTTGCAATTCATGAAGGCCGATCCGGAGAATATTACGGTCGACTGCCGCGATAGTTTCGAGAGGCCATTCTGGGGCCATGGGCTGTAACACTGCGTCCAGCTCTTCGAAACGTTTCGAGACATCGCGCGCCAAACCATAGACGAACTCGGTATCTCCGAGCGCCTTGGAGTATGGCTCGATATCTTTAGCGACAATCAGGTCGATATCAGCGGTCTGATCACCAGCCTTAGTCCGAAATTCATATTCGTACAAACTTTGTAAAACAATAATTCTGCCTAAGTGCCGGT
>CAZFGY010000057.1:0-3310 GCA_964518465.1 uncultured Candidatus Saccharibacteria bacterium
TTCCTCCGCGCCGGATACGTCTATCCTCGATCCAGTCACCATCAGGTTCGAGATATCGGTGCTCGTGCAACCTTCTGGTCTTTCGTTGTTCATCCTCCTATCAATGCTCAGAGTCTCTACTTTAATCCAGACAATATTCTCCCTTCCTACATTCATCATCGCTTCTACGCCTTTTCCCTCCGTTGCCTCTTGCTAGGCTGATCTATGGAAAAGAGAATGGAAAATATTAGACTCTACAGCTTCTCCATTACCTTCTTCACTTTTTCTATATCACTCTCCCTCGTCGCATAACTCAAAGAAAACCTCAAAAGCGGTGGCAAACCCATCACCTTATCCAAATAGTAATGCACGCAAAAATATCCAGCACGCGCCATAATCCCCTCTTTCCCTAGCGCCGACCCCAGCAAATGTGAATCAACTCCCTCCACATAAAAGCTCATTGTCGGATTCGCTTCCGCTCCCACCATATGTACCTTCGGGTTACTCCGCAAAAACTCATCCAACTCTCTCGTGCAATTCTCCAACCGTTGCTTATCGAGCTTCGTTCGCTCTTCCAGCCAATCAATTGCCGCCCCCAAGGCCACGATTTCGCCCCAAGCCTGCAAACCTGGCTCAAAAACCGTATGTACATGATCTTTATTTCCCGCCGCACTCAGCAAATATTTCTGTTTATCGACATCATCCACCATCCCCCCACCCACAAAGTTCATCATTAGCTTCGGCACCAAATCCCGTCTCGTGACTATCACACCTAGCGATGGAGCATACATCTTATGCGCAGAAAAGCAAATTGCATCCGCCTCAGTCTTCTCGATAATTTCGTGTGCATGCGCCATTGCCTGCGCCGCGTCCAAAATGATCAACCCTCCATCTTTATGCACCCGCTTCACGGCTTCTTTCACATTTATCAGTCTCCGCCCATCGAAATTCGCCGCTACATTTACGACCACCACCGCCCCCGCAAAATCCTCTTCCCCCAACTCCAACGTCCCATCTTGTTGACGTTTCAAGACTACTCTCGGCACCCCCAGTCGCTCCGCCATCGCCATCGTCGCCAAAAACGGCGAATTATGCTCAATTTCGCTCGTCACCACTTTCTCCACTAATTTTGGGCGTATCCCATTCAGCAACAAATTAATACCGTAAGTCGTATTCAGGGTAAATGATACGAAATAATCCTTACTCTTCAGCTTTAAAAGTTTCAGAACCTTCTTGCGCGTCTCCTCTACCAAGAGATCCGTCTTTTCTCCCCAAGGATATTTCACCCGCTCCCCACAAGAATTATGCTCAAAATAATATTTCTCCAACGCCTCCACCACTACTCTCGGCCTCAAACTCTGACATGCACTATCTAGATAAACTATTTCCTCCCCCAAATAATCAAAATCACTCATCATTCCCTTCATATCTCCATTATACCTCATCGCCAAGCTTCCTCATACCTATAGCCTAAGTAGAGACTAGGCAACGGAGAGGATAAGGCCAATACCTCCAATAATCATTATTTGAGAGCACAATATGATCAGTAAAGAATAGTTGATATACACGTTCAAGGCTAGTCAGAGCTCTACTAGGTAATAAGTTGCCATAAATACCTATATTTTTAATAGTAGCCCCGCCCAAATTAATATCACCGCTGCGGACGAAGTCCCTCCGCGCCGGATATGTTAATGTCTGGGTTAACGACCAGCTGATTCAGCATAATGGCTTTAACGCGGGTTTTTGGTCATCTGTGGCAGACTCTAATCTCCATGCCCGGTATTTCTATTCTGATCCCTGGAATGCCTACCCATCAATTCGCTATGATCGCATCTACGGCTTTTCCCTCCGTTGCCTCTTGCTAGGCTGATCTATGGAAAAGAGAGCGTCGTCCGCAGCGGGTATTCACAAATTGTAATAGGTCGGTTCATGGATGGGGGTAGCAATGTACAACTGTGGTCTAAACAATATCAAGGAATGCGCTTTAATTCCTATATTACGGACGTTCATTTTACTACTTACGATCAACGCTTCTGGGGCTTTTCTCTCCGTTGCCTAGTCTCTACTTAGGCTATAGGTATGTAGTTTGCGCGCGCCGGAATAATTAGCGGAAAAGATAGTGATAGAAACCTTGGCAATACTGGAGCAGGTGGAGATTATTCGTCTAAGACAGCTGGAGGCACACCAGCAAACGCTTACTTTTTATTTATACGGCCAGAAATGATTTATTCTAACGGTGCACAAGACCAACGCCAATACGGTTTCTCCCTCCGTTGCCTTATGCTACTAGGATAGGAAGAATGGGGGATTCCTCCGCGCCGGGTACATCTATCCTCCAGCCAGCTATCAACAAACTCGGCATATTAATGGTGATGCATACTTTTTATCATCCGTTGTAGACACGCAAATCGACGCTCGACGTCTCAATTTTAACGCCTGGGATATCATCATATCCGGCGTCAATACTCGCCTCTACGCCTTTTCCCTCCGTTGCCTCTTGCTAGGCTGATCTATGGAAAAGAGTAAGTACATTTCTTTCTTCTAGACCCATGAAGCTTGTATTCTCTAAACCTTTCTTTTTGAGAGACTAAAAGAAACCGTAGGCTCGAAGAGTAGTTATTACTAATGTACTTGAGTGTTTTCTTTACTGCTTTGGTCTCACCAAAAAGAAAGGTTTAGAGAATACTTGCTAGTGGGTTTTGAAAAAAGAAATAAGGGGCTAGGCTACAATTTAAAAGCCTTAAACCCAAAATCACACCCCTCTCAGAGTGCGATTTTGGTGTGTGAGTAAATTTCTTATTATTGAACGGCGATGCGAGTTGGTGAGTCAAGCTTTTCCTTCTCAAAGGTGATTGTAAGCACACCATCTTTGAGTTCAGCCTTCACCGTACCTTCTTCTTCCTTCACCTGTACCGGCAAAGCAATTGTTCGCGAGAATTCGCCCCAATAACATTCCTGAATATGCCACGCAGTTGTATTCTCGTCTTCTCCCCCACTCAAAATCCCGGAGATCGTGAGAATATTATCAGAAATCGTCACGTTCAAATCGGATTTAGAAATACCCGCTGTTCGTGCTTTTACTACTAGTTTATCGGCGGTTTCATAGACATCTACAGCGAGCTGCCCAGGAAAATCGTCGGTATCATCCCACCCATCATTTACCCCCGGATCTGATGGTTCGTCAACGTTGAGGGCAGCCCTCGGATTTCGCTCAGCGACAGGATCTGAAGTCGTGTCGTCGAGGAAAGCGGCTGCTAATTCGTCTTCCATCAGCATGTCGGCATCATTAGTACGAGCCATTGCTTGATTTACCTCCGTTATATTGTTATGC
>CAZFGY010000058.1:0-3202 GCA_964518465.1 uncultured Candidatus Saccharibacteria bacterium
AGCGACTGCGCGGTCTAATCCAAGAGGCCGAGACCAATCTTGCCGCTGCCAAAGAGCTCCTAATTTCTGTCCTTGGCGATGGAGAAGCTATCACCGCTCCGCGCGAAACGGTCGTTTCTAGCCCCGAAGGCAAAGTTATCGAAGGCGTCTTCGACGGCCAGATCATGATCGGTCCCGACGGCAAGAATTATCCCGTCCCAGCTAATTACGCTTCCAAGTCGAAATTAATTGAAGGTGACATTCTGAAGCTTACTATCACGCCCGAAGGCCGCTTCCTTTACAAACAAATCGGCCCTGTCGAACGCCGCGCCGTTATCGGTACGCTCGTTCATCACGATGACAAATATTATATTGAAGTTTCTGGTCGCGAGTATGAAGTTCTCTACGCTTCGGTTACATATTTCCATCTTCGCGAAGGTAGCCAAGTTTCTGCTATTATCCCCGCTAATAATGATCAAGCTGCTTGGGCCGCCGTTGAGGCCGCTCTTTAATGGCTAAACCAGTTTCAGCTTCCTCCTCTAAGGTTCTCTATCGCAAATATCGCCCCACTAGTCTCGAGGAAGTCGTCGGTCAAGAACAAATTACTTCCGCCCTCATTAATTCTCTGAAGCAGGGCAAAATTGCTCACGCCTACCTTTTTATCGGCCCGCGTGGCACTGGTAAGACCTCAGTTGCCCGCATTCTCGCTCACGCTGTCAATAATTTCCCCTATTCTGTCGAAGATAACTACCTCGACATTGTCGAAATCGACGCCGCTTCCAATACTGGCGTCGACAACATTCGCGAACTTCGCGAAAAAGCTGTCATCGCCCCCACAAAAGGGAAATACAAAGTTTACATTATCGACGAAGTCCACATGCTCACTAAATCCGCTTCAAATGCTTTGCTCAAGACCCTAGAGGAACCCCCAGCACATGTGATTTTTATCATGGCCACTACCGACGCCCACAAAGTGCCCATCACCATTTCCTCGCGCACCCAAGTCTTCACTTTCCGTCTTGCCGACCCCAAAATCATGTTTCAGCACCTGCGCAAAATCGCCGATGCCGAAAAAATCCCCATCGACGACGAAGCTCTACAACTGATCGTCCGTCGCGGTGGCGGTTCATTCCGCGATTCGCTCAGCCTCCTCGATCAGATTACGACTTTATCTGATCAAACCATTACGGCCAATATTTTGAGCAACGCGTTCGGCTTACCTCAAGAGGAAACCACCCTCAAGCTCCTTGAAGCCTACTCGAATCAAGACGCTGCCAGCATTCAAAGTAGCCTCAAAGATCTCCTTAGCTCCGGTCTAAAACCCGAAATTATCGCCTCAGAGCTAATCGAAAAGATCGTGGCAGCCCCCACAGCCGCCACTTTACCTCTGCTAGGTGCTCTGCCCAGCGTTCAACCGCCCTTTCCCGAAGCCAAATTACTCTTAGCATTGCTTCAATTTAGCCTTTCAGACACACCTAGAAGCCCTTCTCGACCTGTCATGCAACAACCGCCCCAAGACCAAGCTCCAGCCAAAACTCCCTCCAAAACGCCTCCTGAAGCCCCGAAAAGCCCAAATCCGTCCACCCAAGCCCCCGAATCCTTCGATTGGCCAGGTTTTCTTGAACAAATTCGCCAAGAAAGCACCGCTGTCTATTCCCAGCTTCAAAAAGTCGATCATGAGCTCATAGATCAGACGCTTCACCTCTATCCCGAGCATAAATTCACCAAAACTATCCTCGAAAAGCCCTCCCATACCGAGCTAATGACCAATCTACTCGGCAATATTGAGCTTGTTATTCACGAAATTGGCACAAAAAACACCCTCAAAGACCCCACACTTTCTCAGGTTTCTGCTATAATGGGAAATATACGAGAAATAAAAGGAGATACGCCATTCTAATCGAGTGGGATAGTGGCTACTCTTGGAGGTAAAATGGAAGAAGGTCAGAATCGACCCGCCGCTGGTCGTGTCCCGCCGCAAGATTTAGAAGCCGAAAAGTCCTTGCTCGGCGCTTTGCTTCTCTCTGACCAAGCCTTTCCAGACATTTTAACCATCGTCCGCGCCGAAGATTTTTACGATCCTCGCCATGTCAGCATCTATCAAGGCATGACTAATCTTTATAATCGTCATCGTCCCATCGATCTCATGACCTTGACCGCCGAGCTTAAAAATCAAAAAACTCTCAAGAGCGTCGGTGGCGCTCCTTATCTCACCGAATTGACCAATTTCGTCCCCACTGCTTCGCATGCCGATGCCTACGCCGAATTAGTCGCTCAAGCTTCCTTGCGTCGTCGCCTCATTCAGGTCGGTACCGACATCGCCTCCGCTGTTTATGACAATAACGGCAAAATCGAAGAATTAGTGGGCGAGGCCGAGCAAAAACTTTTCGCTGTCTCCAATCGTACCGTTAAAACCGATTACAGCGCCCTCAGCGATCTATTAATTGACGCCTACGACCGCATCGAAGAATTGCATAAAAACAAAGGCGCGCTTCGCGGTCTCAAAACCGGCTTTCGCGACCTCGACAACAAAACCGCCGGATTCCAAAAGGGCGACCTCATCATCATTGGCGCTCGCCCAGCTATGGGTAAAACGACTTTTGCTCAGAACCTCGCCTACAATGTCGCTACTCGCAATGGTGAGACCAAAGGCGTGCTCTTCTTTTCAATGGAAATGGGCCAAAACGAAATCGTCGACCGTATGATTTCTGATATCGCCGGCGTCGATGCTTGGAAAATTCGCACTGGCAACGTTTCCGACGAAGATTTCGCTCGCATCGGCGACGCTATGGGTGACATGAATGAAGTGCCGCTCTATATCGACGACACTAGCTCCATGACAATTTACGATCTAGCCAACAAAGCTCGCCGCGCCGCCCACGATCATAATATCGCCATGATTATCGTAGATTACCTCCAGCTCATTCAAGGTTCCGATCGTTATAAAGGCAACCGCGTCCAAGAAGTTACCGAAATCTCCCGTGGCCTCAAAACTCTGGCCAGGGAATTAGAAATCCCCGTGATCGCCCTCGCTCAGCTTTCTCGTGGCGTCACCGGTCGTGACGACCCTCGCCCTGTCCTCTCTGACCTCCGCGAGTCCGGCTCCATCGAGCAGGATGCTGATCTCGTCATGTTTTTGCATCGCCCCGATTATTACAAACAAAATAACGACGACTTTGTTCCTACCAACATCACTGAACTAATTCTCGCCAAGCACCGTCAT
>CAZFGY010000059.1:0-3109 GCA_964518465.1 uncultured Candidatus Saccharibacteria bacterium
TCATCCAACAGTTACCATCAGCTAGCCTAGCGACCCAGTAGTAGTTATTATCACGACTGTCTCTTAGTCTTGCTGTATCATGGATAGAAGAAGCAGCACAGATAGCTGGGGTCATCTTTTGCATTGGCCAGTCGAGCTTAGCCATACCAAGAAGGTCTAGTGCGACTTGTTTAGGATTAGCTACTAAGGACATGGTCACAGTACCAGAATAGGTATCAGCTGGTACGGTCTGGCTAAACTTTGCTGCAAAGGACAAGGTATAGTCAAGATCAGCTGATTCTTGTGTAGAGACGAGGATCGGTGTAGCTGAGACACTCGGAATTGGATGATAAATGAGACTATCACTGACGATCCCTTTTCCGGCTGTGAAGTTATAGCCCCAAGAGTTATCCGTGAAGCTACCCGTTGCCGTATCTTCTGTAATACTTGGGATCGTCATGGTGTTAGAAGCAAGGCTTCCTACTAGACTATCCTGCCTGGAAGACAGAAAGACTTGGAAGCCTTGGCTATTTACTACTTTGATGTTCACTGGTGTAGAGACAATACTAAACCCTCCATTTAGCTCTTCTGAGGCTGAAGACTGCAGAGTCGTATTAGCAATACTAAGTGTGAGACTGAGTGGGGCGTTAGTTACATTCTTAGAACTATCCCCTGCCTCCTCGGACTCAGCATGGGTAGTAGGAAGAACGAAAGGACTAATAGTAATCATTACAAGAATAAACAAAAGCACTAAGCTAAAGTATGGTAGATATAACCATATTTTCCGCTGGTGAGATTGATAGGTAGATTGATAGTGCACTGACGCCCTCCTTTTATTCTAGTTATAGTCTATGGCGCCATATACAAAAAACGGCACCGTAAGGGTGTCTATTCCTTCATCACAAGTCGCGATTGCCAAGCTTTCACATCTTGCAATTACTTACGGTGCCGTTCTTCAATGTGAAAATCAACGACAACCGTCATAATAAAAAACCGACTTGTATAAATTATGAAAGAATAGACATCATAATTATAGCATACTTTTTACGCTTGAGTAAAATAGCTCTTTTCCATAGATCAGCCTAGCAAGAGGCAACGGAGGGGAAAGGCAATTGAACGATGACTTACATTGGAAAGAAATATGACGTCTGGGTAAAAGCGTAAGTTTTGGGCAATAGCCAAAGAGGATATAACGGATGACCAGAAAAATCCACCACACCCGGGGTATCGAGCCTGTTGCCGGTTAGCCCAAGGATCTATGTCCCCGGCGCGGAGGACTTCGTCCGCAGCGGAGTAATTGATCAGTTATGGAAGAATTTTGGTCTTTTTGGCACAGAAGAATCACTATGGTCGACATACTCATCTTCGTTTAATGCCATTCGATTACTATCAACTAGCAATAATAACTTTCTCAACAGTATAGTAGATAAATTTGTAGCTGCATCTCTCCGTTGCCTAGTCTCTACTTAGGCTATAGGTATGTACTTCCTCCGCACCGGGCTAATATACCCTTGGGACAGTGTGCAACAACTAAGTGTTGTCGGAGGCTTTGCTTATTACTGGTCGTCTATTATAAACTCTCCGAATAATCATATATCCTATCAACATTTTAATCATAATAACATTTATCCTTCTAGCGAAATTCATCGTCTTTATGCTTCTCCCCTCCGTTGCCTCTTGCTAGGCTGATCTATGGAAAAACCAACCCTATGTTATAATAATTACATGACTACTCTTTTCACCAAAATCATTCAGGGCGAACTTCCCTGCTACAAAATTTACGAAGATGATCGCACTTTCGCTTTTCTCGACATTTCCCCCGAAGCCCCCGGCCATACCTTAGTCGTCCCCAAAGTCGAAGTTGACAAAGTTTACGATCTCGACGACGAAGACTACGCCGCCCTCATGACCACCGTGAAAAAACTTGCCAAACATTTCGAAAAGATTCTTAATCAACGTATTCTCATCAAAATCATCGGCGTCGATGTTCCCCACGCCCATGTTCATCTCATCCCCTACATCGCATCAAAAAATTCTTCACAACCGCTCAAACTCACCGATACTGAAATGTCCGAAATCCAATCCAAACTCCAATTCCCATCCGAATAATCTCGTCCGCAGCGGAATTAACGCCCCTGATGCGCCCTTCATTAATATTGCTCAGCGTGGCGATCTATGGTCATCACAAGCAAAAACTAATACCACAGCTTACGACCCATTTTTTGATCAAAATCTTCATCTTTTAAATAATAGCAGTCGACGTTGGGGCTTTCCCCTCCGTTGCCTAGTCTCTACTTAGGCTATGGGTATGGGAGTATGAGAACGTCATGCTTCTTTTCCATAGATCAGCCTAGCAAGAGGCAACGGAGGGAAAGACCACGTAAGCGTTGATAAATGATAGAAGGACCAGTATCATCCGGATTAAAGCCGAGATACTGAACATCGCCAACGTTCGGACTGGTAACAGAAGACCATAAGCCGGCATGGGCACCGATATCGCGAATCTGGTGAGCGCTAGACCAAGCATGGATGCTGCCGGCGCGGAGGATTTTCGTCCGCAGCGGAGCGGTGGATATTGAAGGCTTTATAGGTATGCGTAGCGGTCTCGGAGAATGGCTCGTAAGTCAAACGGTTACTACTGTATGGGGTTCCTATTCTCAAATTGCAATTAATGACCAGGCCCTTCTCAACTATATAAGTCATCGAGATTGGGGGTTCTCTCTCCGTTGCCTAGTCTCTACTTAGGCTATAGGTATGATAAAGCTATTATACCGTAACTTAGCCCTTTCCTGCTTTATAAGAAACTAGAGAATAATCGCATGACATCAAGATTCCCTCTCCAAAAACATCGCTATCAACCAGCAAAAACCTATTAAACCTCAGGCGCACAAAAAAGGAAGCCCCGCGCTAAGCCCCCAAGTGTGCCCTGCAAGACTTCGTTCAGCCTAACTATATTAAACCAAATCGAATATGTCAATGATCTCTCCTTGCTTTGTGATTATTAATAAGCGTTTTATACGACTGTTTTTATATACCAATAGCATCAAAAATCGCTTCACCTACTCATCACGCACTTTCCTCCGCGCCGGGTATATCAGTCCTTGGGCTTACAACCAGCAGGTCCGGTCTA
>CAZFGY010000060.1:0-3105 GCA_964518465.1 uncultured Candidatus Saccharibacteria bacterium
GAGGCCTGAAGAGCCTTGTGTCGACGGTTCAAGTCCGCCCGGAACCACCATTTTTATCTTAGAATATATGACTAATAATAAGCTCAAAAATACTGAACGGTCGTTGCTCAGCTTTGTCCCCGCAAATGACCCGGTTTTGCATGAAAAATGTCGGGAGTTATCATTAGAAGAAATACAATCTGCTGAAATTCAAAATCTCATCGAGAGCTTGTTTTATACTGTCGAAAATAGAAACCGAGGAGTTGGCCTCAGTGCGAACCAAGTCGGCAGAAACGAGGCAATTAGCGTCGTCGCTACCAAGCCGACTCCTGCTCGCCCCAATTTAAGGCGTTTTAACAGAGCCTATATTAATACTAAAATTATAAAAACTTTCGGCAAAAAAGAACCCATGTGGGAAGGTTGTATGAGCACTGCTGCCGATCAAAATGGTGAGCCATGGATGGCGCCAGTCCCACGGTTTCGGAAAATCCAAGTTGAGTATTTTGATCAGACCGGTCAGAAAAGGTGCGAAATCGTGGACGGTTTTGTGGCTCATGTCTTGCAGCACGAGACCGACCACCTGAAGGGGATTTTATTCACAGATTTTATTGACCAATCAACAATGATCACTTATCGAGAATATATAGAAATGACAAAAAAGAACCCCCGCTAGATTCCTAGCGAGGGTTTTAGTTGGGCGTTTGCCTGATGAGCCCGATAGAAGTTTAGTCAACAGGGCATTCCGACACGAATTGATCGTATTGGTCGGCATATTTCTCCAGGGCGGCATCGACATCAATGACATACCATTGGATTATGGTATCTTTGCCCTCCCAGTCTTTGTGAGGGCATTCACGAATCAACTTGCCACCTAAGGCTCGCATCGTCTTTGCTGAACCGACATTGTTCTTGTCGCAATCAAGCAGCACAGCCTCAAGACCGTGGTTTTGGCAAACTTTGAGCGCCAGATATAGGTTCACCTTGTTGTAGCCTTTTCTGCGTTCAGACGGACGGATGCTGTAGCCGATGTTTCCGCCATATGCCCATAGGCTGTCGTTCAGGAAGAGACGGATGTTCACCATCCCCACCAAACGCTCGACATCTTTCTGGAGCATATGCGATTCTCTCGGCAGCCGTTTCATCAGGAAGAAGGTTTCTGCTGGCACACGCTCCTCGTTTGGCACTTGGACACGGTCGGCAGCCAACTTTTCCAGCCAGCCATCATAGTCATCTTCGTATCGGTCCAAGCCGCCAGCACCGTGGGCTTTCGAGCCAGCAGCAAAGAACTCCTCCAGATACTCTATTGCTTGCCTTTCGTGTTCCTTCTTAGGACGAACTAACCTTAATTTTTCCATCTTTCCGCCTCCAATCATTTTCAGAACAAACGTAAGGTTCTTCTTTCATTGTATCACACTTTTTCCAAAATGTCAATGGTTTTCTTAGTGTTCTTGAACTGATATAATAGTTCTAATTACGGAGGCAAAAATATCATGATCTAATTCAAACCCCATCATCGAAAACTTTATGTCAGTTGCTAACGGAGGTATTCCTTATGAAAAATAAAACGAATGATGAGGTGTTTGAGTATATTGAGAGAGAGAAGAAGCGCCAGAGCGAGGGTCTGGAGCTGATTCCGAGTGAGAATTACGTCACGCCAGAGGTCCTGGAGGCGATGGGTTCGGTCTTGACGAATAAATACAGCGAGGGTTATCCTGGACAACGTTATTACGGTGGAAATGAAAATGTTGACGAAATTGAGAAATTAGCCATTGAGCGGGCGAAGAAGTTGTTTCACGCTGATCATGCCAATGTGCAGCCACATTCAGGTGCCAATGCCAATGAAGCGGTGTACTTCGCTTGGTGTGAGCCTGGTGATACGATTCTGGCGATGTCGTTGCCGGCGGGAGGACATTTGACCCATGGTTCCCCGGTGACGAGAAGTGCGAAGATTTATAAATTTGTCGGTTATGGTGTGACTGAAGATGGCGATATTGATTACGAACAGCTAGAAAAGATGGCGATGGAATACCTGCCGAAAGTGATTCTGGTCGGCTATTCGGCTTTCATGAAGGTGCCGGATTTTGACCGGGTGAAGAAAGTCGCCGATAAAGTAGCGGCTGAGAGTGGTCACGAAGTGATGCTAATGGCAGATATGGCGCACGTAGCAGGCTTGATCGCGGGTGGGGTACACCCAAACCCACTTGAGCATGGTTTCCATGTGATGACGACGACCACACATAAAACTTTGCGTGGTCCGCGCGGAGGCTTGATCATGAGCATGGGTAAGGTGGGAAACCCCCTGAAGCGTCCTGCTCATACTTTGGAAAACTTGCCGACTTTGATTGACCGCGCGGTGTTCCCTGGCACTCAAGGAGGTCCGCTTGATCACGTCATTGCGGCAAAGGCGGTAGCTTTTGAGGAGGATTTGCAACCAGAATTCCGAGAATATGCGAAGAAAATTGTTAAAAATGCGCGAGCTTTGGCGGATGCGCTGAAGGCCGAAGGGTTCAAGTTACAGGGGAATGGCACGGACAACCATCTAATTCTTGTCAATGTGAAGGGGAGCTTTGACGTAGATGGTAAGCTTTACGAAACTGCTCTAGATAAGGTGGGTTTAACTTTGAATGCGAATGCTTTGCCGACTGATAAGGGCGCAGCATTTCGCCCGTCTGGCGTACGCCTCGGTACTCCAGCGATGACAACGCGAGGTCTCGGAGTCGAAGAAATGAAGCAAGTGGCAAAATGGATGAAGCAAGTTGTGGAGATTTGCCAAAAGGCTGGCGACGAAGCCAGACTTGAGAAATACACGAAAGAACTTGACGCGATTCGCGACCAAGTGCGCGAGTTGGCGCTACGTTTCCCTGTCCCTGCGATTGAAAAATAATTAGTGACAAGAATGTTCCCTGGCGATTTAACTTGCCAGGGAAATTTTTCGTGTTATACTAGAGGTGTTGGGGTAGTAGCTCATCTGGTAGAGCGCAGCATTCGCATTGCTGAGGTGGTTTTATCTATTTTGTAAATAAGTATGGGACGCGCTAAGCGTCTTTTTATATATCAGGCTTCATAGCCTGTTTTTTGTTTCCATCGGGGCTTCTAATTTTGCAGATTGAGGCTCCGTAGAGATAA
>CAZFGY010000061.1:0-3006 GCA_964518465.1 uncultured Candidatus Saccharibacteria bacterium
AGCGCCGCCTTTGCAAGGCGGAGGTCCAGGGTTTGAATCCCTGTTACTCCACCAGCATAAGACTCCATGCTTTAGTATGGAGTTTTATGCTGTCAGGCGAAAGAATCATTATGGGTTTGTTATGCGCCCGGTACGCAAGCACAACGGCGCGCATTACCTTCCCTGTTACTCAAAGACAAATCGGGTTTGTTATCGAGCGTAGCAAGATTACCCTTCCCTGTTACTCCTCACTCTACGGTCGGAAACTTCCGTACACCCCACCATTCTCCAGCGTCACGCCTCTCACCTTCGCCATCTCCGAAACCGTCAAAAACTCATACCCCCTCGCCCGCAGATCATCAATAATATTAGCCACCGCGTCCACAGTCGTAGCATGAATATCGTGCATCAAAACGATCGCCCCGTCAAACACCGCCCCTGTCACCCTCGACCGCACCGTCGCTGCATTGCGATATTTCCAATCCTCCGGATCCACCGTCCACAAAATAAACGGCTGCATCATGTTCGTCCGCGCGATCTCGTTATACGCCCCATAAGGCGGTCTCGTAAACGGCGGCGTTTTCCCCAAAATCTCCCTAAAAATTCGGTTCATTTCCTCCGCTTCCGCTCGCACTCCAGCCGCGTTCATTTTAGACAAATTCCGGTGCGCCGGCGTGTGACTGCCTACTTCATGCCCCTCCGCCACCTCTTGTTGTAATAACCCCGGCGATTTCTGCGCCATATTTCCCACCACAAAGAAAGTCGCATGCACACCTTTCTGACGCAAAATCTCCAATAATCTCGGGGTTGTCGCACTCGAAGGACCATCATCAAAGGTCAGTGCTACCAATTTTTTTCCACCCGTATTTGAGGGCATTACTGGATTTGTCGGCATCGCTGGAGTTACCGGCTGACTTGGTTCCTCGCTTGACGTCTCCTCACTCGGTTTCTCTTCGGGCTTCTCTGCAGGCTTTTCCTCTGGTTTTCCCTCACCTACCACCGCGCCATCGCCTTGACTATCATCTTTGTCAGCATCCTTCTGCTCCTCTGAGTCATCGACATTTGCCACGTTGTCTTGATCTGCCCGGCTCAATATAGTATGCAGTACTTTGCCAGTCAAAAACGTCGCCAAAACTACCGTAAGTACCGCACACACCCCTATGACAATCTTCAAATTTCGCGACAATTTCAGCGGTGATGACTGCTCTTCGTCGACTTCTTCGACCTGCGGAATCTCCAGATCTACTTTTTCCCTCTCCGTCGGCAGCCTACCAAGCTCTACCTCTTTTACCACCTTCGGGTTTTTATTGGCCATCATTGCCTCCTAACCGACATTGCCTCGCCCATTCGTACATCGCAATACCCGCCGCTACGCCAACATTCACCGAGCGCGTCGAGCCGAGACTTTCAATTTCCCGTACGTCGTCCGCCTCCTCCAGTGCCTCCTCGCTTAAACCGTTACCTTCACTGCCAAATAACAGCGTAGTTTCCTGAACAAATTTTTTACTCACTAGCGGCTTCACGCGTGGAGTATGGTTTTCGATCGCCACTACTTCCCTGTTACGCGCCCTTTGATCTGTATAAAAATCTTCTACACTCGACCAATATACCACTTCCAAATATTTATCCGTGCACATTGCGCCTCGTCGATTATATTTATGCCGGCCAATAATGTGCACCTTCGCCGCATTAAAATTATTTGCACTCCGCACAATCGTCCCCACGTTAAAATCGTGCTCCACATTCTCAATCGCCACCTCTAGCGCACTGCGCTTCTCCTCCAAAGCCTCAATAACCTGGGCATTCGTCAGTCCTTTATATTCATCCTGCAAATTTCGCGTATCTGTTTGTTTTTGCGCAGTTTTCATGCCATCATTATATCACGTTTCACAAAAACAGCGCTAAACTCCGTCAAAATCACACTCACCCGCTCACTATGTCCAATCCGCCACCTCGAGACCCGGCACCCGCGCAAACTCCTTCACATTATACGTCACTAGAGTCAAATCCATACTATTCGCATGCGCAGCTATCAGTACGTCATGATCACCAATCGGCCTCCTCTCCCGCTTCAAGTGTTGCCTAATACGCCCATATTCCCTCGCTGCCTCCACACCAAAATCCAAAACCGTCATCCCCTCCAAGAACTTCTCTAATCGCTGAATCGCTTCTGCCTTCCTACTGTTCCCTTCTATACCGAAATACAGTTCCGCATATGTAATCGAGGAAATACAAATCTCCTCCCGATTGTGCCTCGTCATTTCAGAAAACGCTTGATCACTCCTACCATTTAGAATATAAATAATTATATTCGTATCAAGCATATATCGCAGTTTATTGGCCATATTCTTCGCCCCAAGCCTTCTCTACTTTTCTCTGTCTCCGCTCGTACTCACGCACCCGCGCCTCAAACCGCTCTCGGCTCTCATCAAAACCCGCTCGCGGATAGCCCGCCAAACCATCACGCTCTGGCATCTCAAGAATCGGTTCTCGATCTTTCTTCGCCATTGCCACTACTTTGCGCTGTGTCGCCCACTGATCTTCCTTCGCAATCGGCTTTAGCACTACCTCTTGCCCTCTTTTTCGAATCTCCACTCGTTCCGCATCAAACCAAAACGCTTTCGGAATTCGCACCGCTTGGCTCCTCCCCGACATAAATACACTCGCCGTTGTTACTTCTGCCATTCTTCCCTCCTTGTCATATCCTAATCCTATTCATTACCACCATTTTACCCCTGTCAATATCATATGTCAATATATGTCATATTACACTACTAGTCATATTACAACAGTCTATAATATTACACCAAAAAAAGAACTGCCTCTTCCGAGACAGTTCCTAATTTAACAACTTAGCTGTGCAATCCATCGTAATCTAAAGCTTTATTGGGTCTGGATTTCTCCAGCTCTAGTGCTCCAAGCTTTCGAACACTATCCCAATCAACCTAGCTATGTATAATATTGCTATTATACACGCATCAAACTCCCTAGAAAGGAGGTAATCCATCGACACGTTCTCGTACCGAT
>CAZFGY010000062.1:0-2992 GCA_964518465.1 uncultured Candidatus Saccharibacteria bacterium
GCCAACAGAGGTAGAGAGTTCAGCAAGCATTAAAGTTGTCGGTGTAGGTGGCGCGGGTGGTTCGGCAGTGGACCGAATGAAGGAGATTGGATTAACGGGGGTGGAGTTTGTAGCAGTAAATACAGATGCGCAAGCTTTGCATCATTCCACGGCAGATGTGAAAGTGCACATTGGACGGGGGCTGGGTGCTGGTGGTGATCCCGAGAAGGGTCGCGAAGCGGCAGAGAGCGGTCGCGAGGCGATTGGTAAGGCACTCGAGGGTGCGGATATGGTATTTATTACCCTTGGTGCTGGTGGTGGTACTGGCTCGGGTGCGGGCCCGATTGTGGCAGAAGAGTCACGGGGACGCGATATTTTGACAGTGGGGGTGGCGACGAAGCCGTTTACTTTTGAAGGCGCAAAGAGGCGTGAGAATGCGGAAAAAGCGATTGACGCTTTGTCACGCAATGTGGATGCTTTGATTACAATTCCGAATGACCGTTTGTTACAGACGATTGATCCGCGGACGCCACTGACAGAGACGTTTAAAATTGCTGATGATGTTTTGCGGCAAGGCGTGCAGGGGATTTCGGAATTAATTACTGAACACTCACTAATTAACTTGGACTTTGCAGATGTGAAGGCGATTATGAAGAATGCCGGTTCGGCTTTGATGGGGATTGGTCGCGCTTCTGGTGATAATCGGGCAACTTTGGCAGCGCAACAGGCGATTGAATCTCCGCTAATTGAGGTGAAGATTGATGGTGCGCGCGGAGTACTTTTCTCAGTGGCTGGTGGCTATGATATGGCGATGAGCGAGATTCAGGAAGCGGCAGAAATTATTACCGGTGCCGTGTCGCCAGATGCGAATATTATTTTCGGTGCGTCGATTCGTCCAGAGCTTGAAGATGAGATGGTAGTAACAGTGGTGGCGACGGGTTTTGATTCAGAATATTATCGGAATCTAGACATGGAACGCGCGACGATGAATCCAGTCGATAATGGGCCGACGGTGGGGAGCATGATGTCTTCGGTGACGGAAGTGCGAGAACCGGGCGCGATGGCAGGTAATACCGTAGCGGCGGAACCAGCTAGGAATGAGCCAACACGGACAGAGACTCCAGAGATGCGTCAGCGAGTTAATCAGACGGCAGCGACGGATTTTGCAACTGAGAATCGATCGAACATGTGGGATTCGATTCGTACGAATGAGACAGAAGATGATCTTGATGTGCCACCTACGCTAAGAGAAAGGTTGCGTGGAAAGAACCGGGGCTAGAGCATGAACGGGTTGCCGAGTTTAGGCGACAGTAAGGTTCTAGAGAGCCGAGAGACTGATGATGGCACGGTAATTCGGCGGCGACGGGTGAGTCCGGATGGGCGCAGGTTTACGACTTACGAGCGGATTGAATTGCCGCAGTTGATTGTGGTGAAGCGGAGCGGCAATCGGGAGATTTTTGATCGGGAGAAGCTGATTACTTCCGTGCAGAGGAGCGTAGGGAAGTTTTTGGGTTCGGAGCTCGAAGTGGAGGATATTGCTAATCGGGTGGTAGAGCTTTTGCGGGCGCAAAATGAGGAAGAGGTGTCTTCTCAGCAGGTGGGAGATGCGGTCTTAGACGTGCTGGCGGAGACGAACGAAGTGGCTTATGTGCGGTTTGCGAGCGTGTTTTTGAAATTTAAGACATTGGGGGATTTTGAAAGAATTTTGAGAAGTAGAAAGGGTGAGTAAATGAAAATTGTAGTGGTATGGCGAGATGAGAGCGAATATGGACGAGCGATGGAAGAATGGATTTCTGAGTTTGAGCGGCGGACTGGTAAGGAGGTGGAGTCGATGAGCCCGGACGGACGAGAGGGAAGTGATTTTTGCAGAGCTTATGATGTGGTGGAATATCCGACGATTTTGGCGTTGGATGATAATGGGGCAGTATTGTCGATGTGGCGAGGTACGATGTTGCCGACTTTTGATGAAGTGAGCTACTGGACGATGAAATAAAAAAGGCCCCGGCACGGGGCCGGGGCAGGGTTTAGGAGGGGGAAGAGGTTTGAATGATGGTGACTGCAAGTGAGCGGTCGCGCTCGCTCTGAAGGTCGGGCTTGGCGCGAATGATCATTCTTTCGCGCGTGAGATATTCAGCCAGGCTAGTCGGGGTCGGTCCAAGGTCAATCATGATCGGTTTGGTCGGGTTACTATCGGTGGCTTCTTGGACTTTGATAGTGCTATGACCATGGCTGTTGATGCCAATGATGGTGCCATAACAGTCTAAACAGTGGCTGCGGTCTATGATCAGCTGGCCATTTACTTCTTTGTAAAGGTAAACTTTAAAATAGACCTTTTTGTTGATGCTGATACGCGGGAGATCTTTTTTGCCGTTCAGGACTAGCCTGATGGTTCGATTCGCCAAGTTCGCTCCTCCTCTTTTAAGCTACTGATGTTGTAAACATCACGAACTGAAGCATAAAAATGCCTCCATCTATCATAGTAGCATAGATATCCTGAAAAGTCAAGGGTTGAGGGAAAAACGAAGTTTGAGAACTGGAAATGTGATATAATAATTAGCATGAAATATAGAGCAGGGCAACGACGACGAGCGGTGGAATATGAGAAGGCGTTAGTCGATTGGTGGAAGAAAAATCGGATTTTTGAGAAGTCGGTGGAACAGCGACCGGAGCACGATGCGTACGTGTTTTATGACGGGCCGCCGTTTATTACCGGGATGCCACACCATGGTACGTTGCTGAGCTCGATTGTGAAGGATGCGGTGCCGCGGTTTTGGACGATGCGGGGAAAACGCGTGGAGCGGCGCTGGGGCTGGGATTGTCATGGTTTGCCGGCGGAGAATTTTGTCGAAAAACAGCTAGGAATTATGGATCGACGCGAGATTGGGACGAAGTGGTCGCTGGAGGATTATATTCTAAAGGCGCGCGAGTCGATGGTGGCGAATTCGGAGACTTGGGAGGGGACGATTGACCGGATTGGGCGCTGGGTGAACTTTAAGGGCGCATACCGGACGAT
>CAZFGY010000063.1:0-2991 GCA_964518465.1 uncultured Candidatus Saccharibacteria bacterium
AATGTTCAAAAGATGGGAAGCGCCGTCACGATGAATGTCTTGCTGCATATGACCAGACTGGGGCTTGGTCGAAGCAGTAGAGATATCGGCACGCCTAGAAAGCTCGCCCATAAAAATGCGATAACGATCCTTGTCGATGTTGGCAACTGGATGGAGAATGCCATCAACGCGCATACGAATACGAATTTCCTGGCGAAGATTCTCAATATGGATATCGGATGCGCCTAGCTTATCGGCTTGGTCAATGAGAAAGTCAAAAACCTTTTCCGTAGAGACCGTACTGAGAGTCTGACTAACTTCAGCAATAGTAGCAGAGTCCCCCTCGCCAGCAATACGAATATCGTCGTACTTGACCTCTTTGGGTGGGTCATAGCGGAGCATAAAAACATCAAAGGCGGCTCGAGAAATTAAGAAGAAGCCGACATGTTGGCCTTGATCAGCATATTCTTTGCGCATTTTCGGGATGACGCTGCTCGGAGTCTGGCTTGTCACCATGAAACGAAACGGTAGCTCATCTGTACCGGCTTGGAGTGGAATAATAGAATTCTTACGCATTTCTTCAATGCTTAGTACATCTGGGACGAGCGGGATGACATTCTCAAAATCTCGGGTGTCTAGATAGGGCAAGCCGAGCAAACGGGCACGATTACGAGTCGCTTCCTCTTCATTATTGCGTCTTTTGCGCTGAATCTCCGCTTCATCCATACTACTTATGATTATAGCACAGAATCTTCGGTTTTGAGTTCAGCGAATTTTGCACTCATTGTCGGATTGCCACGAGTAAGTTTCTTAATAGTCAGGTCGTCAAGCTTCTTATTGGCGGTCTCAAAATTCTTGACAGTTTGAATCAAGGCATCGCGAGTATTTTCGAGTTTTTTGATACTATCATCAATTTCTTTGATGGCCTTGTTGAAATTTTTGCTAGCGCGGTCAGAGTTGATGGAAAAACTTTCTTTCCATTTATCGATGCGATTCTCGAAGTCGGTAATATCGATGTTTTGTTCGCGGATCTGAGCAAGTTCGGCTTTGTAACGTAGGGAGTTCATCGCGGCATTGCGTAAGAGTGTAATTAGGGGGATGAAAAATTGTGGGCGGACGACATACATCTTGTCGAAACCAGATTGGAAAGATACGTCAACGATGCCTTGGTTATAGAGCTCGTTATCGCTTTCGAGCATGGAAACAAGTACGGCATATTCGCAGTTTTTCTCACGGCGATCCTTGTCGAGTTCTCGGAAAAAGTGCTCGTTTTTGTGTTTGGTGGCAGTAGTTTCGTTTTCGTTTTTCATTTCGAACATGATAGAAATAATTTCATTACCATGCTCATCGGTTTCGCGGTAAATATAATCGCCTTTACTACCGGTAGTTTTTGAAACAGCATTGTCTTTGGCGAAGTATGCATGCTGAAAAGCGGTAGGCCGAAGTTTGTTAAATTCAGTTTCACAGTGTTGTTCGAGGCTTTCGCCAATCATCTTCGTAGACATTTTGGCTTTCATGTCTTTGTAATAGGCGATCATTTCGTCTTTGCTACGTAGCTCGGCGTGGTGACGTTCTTCGATCGAACTAAGTTGAAGTTTTTGCTCTGTTTCTTTGTGAGCGAGCTGAGCTTTGAGCTCATCGCGCTCTTTTTCAACCTTAGAAACGGCCTTAGTGACGGCTAATTCCAGAGTAGTACCCGAATTCACGAGCTGAGCTTTGAGCTCGGCAATTTGCGAATCTTTTTCAAGCTGGAGTTTTGCTAAAGAAGCATTCTGCTCGGAAAATTTTTGCTGCATTTTGGCACGCGTTTCAGCTTCTGCTAACTCGACTGCGGCACGCTTCTCACGTTCCGCAACAGCCAATTTATCATGAATGGCAGTTTCGATTTCGTGCTTACTGATTTGATTAAGTAAATTGGCATACTCACTTTCGTCAACAGTAAAGGCCTTGTGACAATGTGGGCAGATGAGATCATGACTAGACATATAGTGATTATAGAATGACCCTTGCCTGTAAGCAAGGGTCGAAGGTCATTTTACGTTGGTATTATTCGGCTTCTTCGCTCAAACCGACAGTGGTGGTGACAGGATTAATAACAGCGCTCACGACAATAGTATTGCTATAGGTGCCGGCCGCAAGAGTTTCGCTGACTTTGGTACCAATGGTGAGTTTGAGGTTGGCGGCTTCGGAAGAATGTGTACGAACTGAATAAGGCGGGATATTTTCAAGCGGAGAATAGTACTGTGTAGTATCATCAATAGGCATATCGGCAGCACTCACATTATAGCCCCAAGTGTTCGCGTTGAAAGCTGACTGAGGAATACCTCCGGTCGTGCCAATGGGTGCAATCTTCGGAGCACTACTGGCAGCGGCTTCGATGTCGCTGCGGACCAAGTCGTTTTGGTCGTTAGCGCCTTTGACAAAAACATTAAAACCGCTGGAACTGTTACTACTAACCATAAAATTGGTGCTCTGTACGGCAAAACCATTATTGACGGTAGCATCAGCATCAATATTTACGTCGGCAATGGTACCATCAGGATCGAAACTGCCGTCCTCGCCGCTTGAAGTGCCGATTGCAATGGTTGGATTCACCTTAAATTCGATATTGACGTCACCGGTTTCTGAATATTTACCGTCCGGATCAAGCATATTGACCGTGAAACCGAACTCGACTTGACCGTTCTTACAAACGCTATTGACGGCGCTGCCAGTCGGGCAAGAATCAGCATGCGCACCGAGACCAGTTGGACAAGCTACTGCAAGTGCCATGAAACCGAGCACCAACGACGAGCCCGCTAGACCAACAAAACGCCCTTTTGAGTTTTTGTTTAACTTCATGAGTTTTGTCCTTATTTTTGTTTGATATTTTTATTTATGACCTTATATGCTTCTATTTTTGCAAACCTTAAACGATTTGTCAATAGTTTTTTCTATGAAAATGTAAAAATGTCTAAATTGGTACACCGGATAGGATTCGAACCTACGACCCTCTGTT
Organism: uncultured Candidatus Saccharibacteria bacterium; assembly: GCA_964518465.1. Classification (GTDB taxonomy): domain Bacteria; phylum Patescibacteriota; class Saccharimonadia; order Saccharimonadales; family Saccharimonadaceae; genus Nanosyncoccus. Next base: position 2,978 of record CAZFGY010000063.1, read on the forward strand.
CCGAAGACAGATGC
>CAZFGY010000064.1:0-2889 GCA_964518465.1 uncultured Candidatus Saccharibacteria bacterium
GGCTGGCAATTACCGTATTCAGGACAGAAGTATAATGAGACCAGTGGGAGTTTCTTCCATCTCCTAAAGCTCTATGCGGGAGATGCGCTAGCAACTGACCGTAGTTCATTATCAAATAGCATTACCGCTTCACCTGCAGGAACGGCATTCAACGGAAAAACAATCGAGCAGGTTTTAACTGGCTTTCCTATATATTTCCCCCGCACCGGGAACATCAATCTTTCGTCTGACTACCAGCAGATTCGGAATCCTGGTGCCAATACAATCTTTTGGTCATCCGTTGTTGATTCTAAGTTCAGCGCCCGGATCTTCCACATTACTCCATGGGATGTTTACCCATCGTTCGGTGATGATTATCTAAAAGGCTATCCTGCCCGTTGCCTCCTCCAAGCCAACTCCTAACACATTCTTACAATCTTGAAACTTCCTTACAGTTCCACTACAAAACTCCCTACAAAAATGTTATAGTGATAACTATGAATCCAGCAACACCAAAATCTGCTCTTTTTAAATCTTGGTTTGTCGCCTGGAGTATCATTTATCTGACAATAATAATCTTTAGCCTCATTTCCCCAGAAAACTTCCTTCTGACCATCATCAAGGTCGGCAGCATCTTCCTCTGCACAATTTACGTCATCACTACCACGCCGAAGGATTATCTCCTTATCCTTGCTATGGTCATCACCAGCATCGCTGACATTATCCTCGCCATCAACAACACTTCCATCTACGGCATCATCACCTTCGTATTGGCCCAACTTGTCCATCTCGTGCGCCTCGACGCCAGTCGTTCCAAGCTTCCCGCTATCATCTTCGCTCTCACCATTATTATTACGATCGCAATCGACAGTATTTTTCAATTCATCCCGCTGATTTATCTTGCGAGTGCACTCTACGCCACCGTTATCGGTCTAAATTTCTACACCAGCTTGCGTTGGCATCAGCAAGCCCCGAAAGATTTCCATGCCAAATGTGCCTTTTTCGGGTTTTTGCTTTTCATCTGCTGTGACCTCTGGATTTGCGTCTCTTATCTCTCCTTAATCGAATCTCTACCTGCTTTCCTCTATCTACCAGCCAACTTTTTCGCATGGTTTTTCTATTATCCATCACAAATTCTCATCTCAAACAGTACAAGATATGGTATAATGGCTAAAAGAGAAGGTAAATGTAAAATGGAGGTATATGGAAACTAAAAAAACACACTCACCTAGTACCGGTCAACGCGCTATCCTCGTTTTCGGTGCACCCTGTAGCGGCAAAACTACTTTTAGTCAACAGTTCGCCGCCCAATTCGGCGCTACGTTCTATGATCTCGATCAGTTGAAGCAAGAGCACAATCTCTCCCGTCAATTCATCCTCTTACTCGTTGCCGAAATTGCCAAAACCGGCTCTACTCTCGTCCTCGAAGGTGGAAACGATACCGAAAAAGATCGTCGCGAGCTTGCCGAGATCTTGCGCGCCGCTGGCTATACGCCGACCTTAATCTGGATCCAGACCGACGTCAGCACTATCCGGATGCGCCTGAAGAACAAGCTTAAATCCGTGGAAAAAGCCAAAACCGTCTATGACGACCGTGTCAAAGCCCTTGAGGCTCCCTCCGACGCAGAAGCACCGATCGTACTCTCCGGTAAGCATACTTACAACACTCAGCTCAAACAGGTCCTGACCCAGCTCTAGACCAAAACCAATGATTCTTCAAGATGCCGAGTTCGGCGAAGTTATTGTGCGCAAAAATCCGCTCTCCCGTAGCGTCCGTTTTTCCGTGTCACCATCTGGTCGGCTCCAAATGTCCGTACCGCAGCACACCAGCGACTTTTTAGTCAAACGTTTTCTCAACACTAATCGCGCCCTCATCCGTGAAAAAGTTCCCCTCAGTAATCCCAAAACTCAGCGCGCTCGTGATGCCAAAAAGAAATTATTAATGAAAAAGGCGAAAGATTACCTCCCTTATCGTCTTGAATACTATGCCAAACTTTACGGCTATAATTATGACCGTTGCCGACTTTCGCATGCTGCCACTCGCTGGGGCAGCTGCAGTAGCAATCGTACTATTTCTCTGAATATCGGCCTAATGCAAGTCCCGGAAGTTCTTCGCGACTATGTTATCATTCATGAGCTCGCTCATTTGAACCATCTCGATCATTCCGATGCCTTCTGGCGCGAAGTCGCTTCTCACGATCCTCACTACAAAGAGCACCGCAAAAAGCTCAAGATGTTTAGCCCGGGAGTGTAACCATAAAAAAGGCTGCCAGTCTCAACCAGCAGCCTTTATGGGATAAACATAAAAGATTTTATAGTAAAAGCTATTCGCGACAAGTTATTCGTCGAAAGGCAAATCGTCCTAACAGCCACCGCTGCCCTCACGCGCAAAAGCGCGGGCGATTATTCCTCCGTGTCAAACCTCGGCGATGTTGCGATCTGCGTGCACGCCCGACACAGAAGAATCCAGGCAAAAACGCCGGCCGAAGCTGCTACCAAGAAACAATTAATCATCCGATTCATCCACTCTTTTTGCTCTCTAGACATATTTTCACCTCCCCTCTAATATGTTCAGCAGCTTTCTGTTTATCACATCCTTTCTCAAAGAACTAGGAACGTCTCCTATTCTCATTATACCACACATAGGCAAAAAAATCAATATATAGCCAAATCCTCAAAAATCACCCCTTTTCAAAACTGAAAAACTATGCTAAAATGACCAGGTAAAGTATATTAATCGACAATACTTACTAGACGACAGAGCAGGCCTCAGGCTTGGTCCGTCGGCTCTATCCTTGAGAAAGTAGAGGCGATCGACCACTGCAAAGGTACCACTCATTAGTCTAGCTTTCGTATTGTCTATAAGGGAAAGGAACAGGATGCAAGTCATCATCGGCACCAAAATTGGTA
>CAZFGY010000065.1:0-2876 GCA_964518465.1 uncultured Candidatus Saccharibacteria bacterium
ATCGTTAGTCTGGGGAAACCTGGAGCGGGAGTTCGAATCTCCCACCCTCCGCCAAGCGAAAGTCGATCGTCGGTTTTCACGTTTAAGAGGCTCGCAAAGGGCTCTTTAACAGAGAAAGCGACGATTTTTTCTTTATCAAAATAAAAGTTCGAAAATATTTCTCGCAAAACGAGATCCTTTCTTTTTGATGGATTTATGGCGCGAAGTCGATCCAATGTTCTAGCCAGGTTTTGAAACCGGTGGGAGTTTTGTAGGCAGGAAGGTCGGTGTCGGATTCGGCATCGAGAAAAGCGACCAGCTTACCGTCGTGATAAATGGCAGCCGAAGGCAAATATCGAATGGACTGGGAGAGGGAAGTTTGCATGAATTGGTCTTCTTTTAGACTATAGAATTTGAGATTCTCATCGTGGGCGAGTTGTTTGGCGACGCTAGTAATAGGAAATTCGGCGGGGCAGATTTCCATATGCACAATAACGACGAAACTTTTCTCTTCTTTTAGTATGGTCTGGAATTCGCTTGCCGAGATAGTGCTGACAGTGCCGGGGCTAGCGGATGAATCAGATAGAATGAATTTGGTCGGTTCGGGTACGGGTGCGGATGGTTTTTGGGAACTAAAAACCAGAGCCAAAGTAACACCGGCGATGCAAATGATACTTATAATGATGGTGGGTAGAAGCCATTTGTGTTTTTTCATAGGCGGTGGAGATATTTGAAATTAATATCATGATAGGGGACTTTCCAGAATTCATAAATGGTCTTGCCATCTTTTTCTTGTTTGACTTCGACATTATTTTCGCCTTTGTAATACCAATGGCCACCGATGTTGTAGATTTGGTTGGCGTCCCAGCCGAGGGCGACGAGCATTTGCTTAGTCATGCCGGCATAACCACCGCCACCGCACATGAGGAAGATCTTTTTGTCTTTGGGGAAATAATATTCCAGAATGTCCATAGACTCGGCGAAGTTTGGAGTATATTTGCCATCCTTTTCGGTGAAGAGAGTGGGGCCGGTGTAGGTTTCGCCGACGGCGGCAGGTAGGCCGCTGACATTGACGAGAAGGGGATAGGGGACGACTTCGAACCCTTTGACATAGCCAGAAAGATAGGAATCGCCGCCGATATTTTCGTAAGTGGCATCATCGACGAGCATGCGCATATCGCGATAGACAGCATCATCGCGACCAAGATATTGATCAATGGTAGTTTCGTTGATGTTTTTATCGATACCCATTTCGCCGCGTAGGCCACCGGAAAGCTCGGGGAGAGGCAATTCGGCTACGATGGTAGTGGGAGCGGAACGGTCTTTTTGATCGGCGATCATGCCAAAGATTCCACAAGTAATGATGGTGGCTATGCCTAGCAATAAGACGATGCCAGTAGCGGCTAGTTCACGTTTTTTCATCTGACCTCCAAATTGATTATTATATATAGTATAGTACAATTTTTGGTTTCAGAACAGTAAGAGACAGAATCTTTATTTTCCGTGATAGATATGCTATAATGGGTTAAATTCGAGCCGCGGGAGGCTGGTTATAATTATTTTAATGTGAGAGTTGTATGAAGAAATTTCTAAAAAATATTCTACAAGTTGCTACTAGTGTTGGTGCGGTATTGACGCTTTGCGCTGGTAAGGTAATGGCTATGAGTATCCAGGAAGGTGCGGAAGCGGCGCGAGGTGAAGGAATGCCGTCGGAGCTGGTGGGTCCGGAAGGAATCCTGACGCGATTTACGAATATCGCGCTTTATGTAGTCGGCGTACTCTCGGTGATTATGCTGATTTGGGGCGGTTTGCGTTATATTTTGAGCGGTGGTGATGCGAAGAAGATTACTGATGCGAAGAATACGATTTTGTACGCTTTGATTGGGCTGGCGATTGCTTTCTTTGCGTTTGCGATTGTAAACTTTGTTCTGAATGCGATTGCGCCGGGAGCGCAGAATGAAACTTCGCTTCTTCTTTTAGGCTTACCGTTGATAGCTTAGGAAAAAGTTCAATAAGCTGATAAGCATAGACCGCCCTAAGGGGCGGTTTTGGCTGGGTCGGGAATGGAAGGTTTGGGCTTGCTGATGGCAACAACTAGACCGTAAATGTGTTTGGCGCCGGCGGCGTGCAAAACTTGTCTAGCAGCGAGCATACTGGCGCCAGTAGTCCAGACATCATCGAGGAGAAAATAAGCGCGAGTGGGATCAAGTGGGCCGGTGGTTTCGTAAGCTTTGGCGGCTTGAATCTGGCGTTCGCTTTGTTTGGCGCCAACTTGGACAGAGTCGGTCTGGCGGCGAAGAAGAGGTTGGAATTGCCAATGACGGAGTTTGGCGAGCTTCTGGGCTAAAAGTTTGGTATGGTCGAGGCCACGGGCACGAATATGGCGACCAATAGTAGGGAGAGGGACAAGACTAATTTTGCGATGGTGAGTGAGTTGATCTAACGTTACATTAGAAGGTAATACTTGATCGAGGAGATCAGCAAGGGTGTTGCTTGCAGCGCGTACGGAAGCGTATTTGTAATCATGAATAATTTGGGCTAAGGGACCTTCGCGCCAGCCGGCGACCCAGAGGCCTGAAAAGGGAATTTCGCAATCAGGGCAAAGGAATTGTTCTCTAGTAACCTCTAGACTTGGAACATTTTCGGATTTTTTGGCAAATGTATTTTTACAGAGCGGACAAATTGAATAATTTGGCATAAGCAAGTTTTTTTTACAACATGTGCAAAGGATTGTTCCCAATTGTCCGCAACCTCGACAGGTGTGGGGGCAAAGGAGGTCTAGTAGGCCAGTTTTTGTTGTATTTTTTACAACGAATAACATAATTACTATTGATCTTACTACAAAAAGCCATTATAATAAAGCATAACAATATAACGGAGGTAAATCAAGCAATGGC
>CAZFGY010000066.1:0-2765 GCA_964518465.1 uncultured Candidatus Saccharibacteria bacterium
AGTCCAGTCCGAGGAGCCAAAATATTTCCTTAGATTTTTTGTTCGAGGAAATATTTTTTATTGCAAAATATGCCCAAAAGTGCTATAATAGAACTATAGCATTATGGAAGCGTTCATCGAGGAATACCTCAGTCCGGACAAGATCTACATCACCATAGCCGTCATTGCGACTCTGGCGCTCTTTTTGGTCTCCGTCCTCGCCGGCATCACTACGCGTCGCCGCCAAAAAGAAGCCATGGAACGCTGTCGTTACCGCCCACGCAAACACCTCATGGTCGGCGCGGAAAAGCAATGCTTCCAACTCTTATGCGAACTCTTCGGCGAACGTTTTTACGTCATCCCGGGCGTCAGCCTCTCCTCGCTCCTCAGCCACAAAGTCGGTCTCCAAGATCGCCACGAAGCCTACCGCTTCATCGACAACAAGACGGTGGACTTCGTCCTCTGCAACAAACGCACGCTTCGCCCCATCTGCGCCGTCAAACTCGCCGAATCCGTCGATCCTCACGACAAGACCCCCGGCAGTGACCCGAAAGACATGGAAATGTTCTTCCAAAGCGCCCGCCTCCCCTTTGTCTATCTCGAAGATCCGCAAAAACTCACCCGCTCCCGCATTATCGAAGAATTCTCCCGCGTCATTTACGAAACCAGCATTATCAAACCTGCTCCCCGCGGCCGCAAGAAAAAATCCAAATCCTCCTCATTCTAATTGTCCCGACCCAACCGATCACACATCACCCCCATCACAATTCGTAACATCTCAAAAAACTGTCCCAGTCTCCAGACCAGGGCAGCTTTTCTGCTCGCTAATTATTTGACGATTGTCAGGCTAATCTTCCGGCCATCTTTATCGATGTCCAAAATCTTAAACTTCTTCCGCTCATTCAAAGTGAAAACTTTTTCTGGATCCACATCGTTACCATTACCTAGCTCCGAGACGTGCACCAAGGCTTCCACCGCGTTAGAAATCTGTACAAAGGCCCCAAACGGCGTAATCCGTGTAATCGTGCCCTCGACTTCATCACCGCGCTTCAAGCCTTCTACCTCTGATAACCACGGATCTTCAGTCAACTGTTTCATCGAAAGCGACAAGCGTTCTTTATCGATCGCAATAATTTTTGCATCGACCGTCTCGCCAACCTTCACGTAATCAGCCGGATTATTCACCCGTTCCCAAGAAATCTCCGAAATATGGATCAAGCCTTCCACACCATCGACGTTCACGAAGGCACCGAAGTCGACTACACCAGTCACCACGCCCTTGACTACGTCACCGACGTGCAGCTCTGCAAAGCGCTCCGCTAAGCCATCTTTCACAGCTTCTTTCTCAGAGAAAATCAGCTTATTATCTTTGCGGTTCGCATCCAAGATTCGCACCTTCATTGCTTTACCCACCAAGGAATTCAAACGTTGCAAAATCTCATCTTTGTCTGCCGAACCAACCCGTGGGTAATGTTCCGCTGACAATTGCGACACTGGCAAGAAACCGCGAATACCTTCATACTCGGCCAAGAGACCACCACGGTTCGCATCAAACGGCGTCACTTCAATTACTTCGGCCCCGTCTAGACGCGACTGAATTTCATCCCAGCCCTTCTCCTTCGCTGCCTTGCGCAAGCTGAGCAAGATGCTACCATCGCCCATCTCCGCCTCGATCACCGAAGCCGTCACTTCATCGCCCACCTTCAAATTTCGTGCAAAAGACACCTCACGGCGTGGCACTACCCCCACTCCACGCGCCCCGAGGTCAATCAAAATCTCGTGCTTGCGAATCGAAAGCACATGTCCCGATACCGTCTCTCCCACCGTCGCGCGCTTCACGCTCTCGGCTGAACTTTCCAACAGTTCATCCATTGTTAATTTGGCTTTAGCCATAATAATTATATTTATCCTTTCTTCAGGCTCGTTCAGCAATCTAGAACAACACTCCCCCTACCCCCAAATTCCAGTCTTCTTGAACGAACCCGAAATCTACTCCCATTATACCAAACTCTCCTCTATTTGTCCACGACTTCGCAATTCGGACAGTGGTAAACCCCATCCTTCGTCTGATAACGCGTCAACCCGCATTCTTTGCACCGCGACCGCTGGTGCAGCCAATCACGATAGCTGTCTAACTCCTCCTCCACAAACTCTTCATCATAATATATATTATATTGCTCAGCCAGCTCCCGCGCCTTCTCCCACGCCTCCCGCTCCATTTTCAGACGCTCCGGATCGGTCGTAAAATCTTTATGCAAAAGCAAAGCATGCCCCAGCTCGTGTAGCAGCTGCAATTCGGCCCGATAACTTTCGTACTCAAAATTAATTGTCCGCGGAAAACGATAGCTAAATCGTTTACTCGCCCGAAATTTTAATGTCGGAAAATCCTCACGCACTCGCTTCAGCAAATTCGCCAGAGTCACATTTTTGTCTTCAACAGCACCCAAACTTTTTGTTCAACCTCCACTTTCATCCATTATACTCGACCTTCACTTTAAATGCGAGCATAGGCGCTAAAAAGTAGAGACGCACCTTCGTGCGTCTCTCGTGCCAAACAATAATAAATTTTGGTTTTAAGCAGCCTTTTTGGCTGGGCCACGACGGGAAATCCGTCCGCCTTTTGCGCCTGCGATCCGAGCCAAAGCTGGATTAGCGGCAAAGCCACCAGTATGACCATTTTGACCGCCCTTGCGACCAATTTGCGAGTAGAACTCTTTACCATACTTAGCGCGGTTCGTCTGTGCAGCCTTGAGGCCTCCGGCTTTCCTACCTGCCATAATAATTTC
>CAZFGY010000067.1:0-2599 GCA_964518465.1 uncultured Candidatus Saccharibacteria bacterium
CAACCATTGACCAACAATTTGTAGAATATATCGTAAAAACCCTCGTCAACAATCCGGATAAAGTTGTCGTCGATCGTGAGATTGACGAACGCGGCGTCCTCCTCAGCTTAAGTGTCGACCCTGAAGATGTCGGTCGGGTCATTGGTAAACGTGGTGCTACCGCTCAGAGTATTCGTACACTCCTTCGCGTCCTCGGGACCAAGAACGGTGCTCGTTACAATCTGAAAGTCGTCAATACTGACGAAGGCGAAGGTATGGCTCCTCGTCCGACTCGCGCTGAGCGCGCCGAAACTGCTGCTGATGTCGCCGCCGAAGATGCCGCGGAAGACATCCAGGATTCTGGTGAAGCTCTACAAACAGAAGACAACGACCTTGCCGATAAGACTCGCGCTGAGCTTGCAGACCTCGACGATCTCGATATTTAATAGCTTCTTACTAGCAAATAGCTCCGCCTCTTGCTGCGGAGCTATTTTGAGCTTTACGAGACTTATGCTATACTAAAAAAGTTCGCAAGAAGTACTTTGCTAGAAGAAAGGATGATTTTTATGAGTACTCCAACCCCGCACAACTCGGCTGGACCTCAGGATTTTGCTAAGGTCGTCTTAATGCCGGGAGACCCCAAGCGCGCCGCCCACATCGCTGAGCATTTCCTGCAGGACGCCAGGCTGGTCAATGATGTCCGCGGTGCCCAAGGCTATACCGGAATCTTTTCCGGCGCTAGGGTTTCCGTGATGGCTTCAGGCATGGGTATGCCCTCGATCGCCATTCATGCCGAGGAGCTCTACCGTAACTACGGCGTCGAAACCATCATCAGAGTGGGTACGGCAGGTGCCATTAGTCGGGATGTTGCGTCGGGCACAATCCTAATCGCTCAGGGAGCGAGTACGACGCAGACTAGCTTCATTCGTCAATACGGTTTGCCCGGCACTTTCGCCCCACTGGCGGATTTTCAGCTGCTCCGTGATGCGGCCGATCTAGCTCAAGGCTTTGCCCTTGATTACAAAGTCGGCAATATTCTCTCCGTCGACAGTTTCTACGATGTTTCCGGCGGCCTGATGCCGCACTGGGAAAAGATGGGTATCATCGGTGTCGAAATGGAAACTGCCGCGCTTTATCCTGTTGCCGCCTATCATGGACGCAAAGCGATTTCCATCAATATGGTCACGGACAACATTCGTAGCGGCGAAGCTCTGCCAGCTGCAGAGCGTGCTCATGGTGCCGGCGTCGATCAGCTGATCATGCTCTGCTTGGAGCTGGCTGCTCAGTATGCTTGACTAAGATTCTCGCAGCTGAAACCTAGGTCAAAAATCGTCCCCACGAAAAGACCCCCGGAAATTCCGGGGGCTTTTGCCTTTCGGTCGACGACGGTTACTCCGTCAGATGGCCGAATTCAAAGTACTGCTTCAGGATACGCGAGGCCTCTGTTGCATCAGCCTCGTTCATGACTTCGTTGAAGATGAACTGTAAGGCCACCAGGGCCGAAGGGAATTGCAGCTGCATTAGCGGCTGGTTCGGATCGCCATTCTCATGACAGATCACCGTGATCGGCAACTCCATCGTGCGTTTCGTGATCTCGCGGGTCTGCGGGTTTTTCAGGCTGCGGGTGGCCAGAAAAGCTCCAAAGATCACATAATCAGGGTAAGTTTTGCATTCCGCATTGCGGTTGAAAGTCTTACTCTGGCGCAACAGAGCCATTACCTGCGGTGTCACTGTTTTGCGCCCAGCGTCTTCATCCGGGATAAACCCGCCCACAGAGGTATTTTTCACCTGCTCCTCGCATTCGCGCAGCAAGTAGCCGGCACACTGGGTGCCGTTTGCGATGTCGTCAATCAGCGAAATCGCGTCAATAAGCCGGTTTGCTTCTGCATCAAGGTCGGCAAATTCTGCCCCGAAAGCCTTCCCGCGTAAACCATGCAGCAGAATCGCATTTTTGATGTAGTACATCGCCATTACGGAAATGCTGTGATAGCAAGTAAAATCGACTTCCGTCTGCATGTCCGCTCGAAAACACTCATAGCCAATCAGATGGTGGTCCTGCTGACCGCCAAGCCGACCATCGCTAAAAGTGCCATAGCGCTCAAACTGCGCGATCCGCCCGTAATCGTGGCAGAAGGCCGCCGTTTGCAAGAGGATGTCCTCCGGGTAAAGCTGCTTCGCGACCTCGGTGACCGTAGGAATATGGACTCTGAGTTTAAACTCCAGGTCCGGATCACCCGCATGCCGCTCCAGAGCCGACGCGTATTTACGCTCAACCGCGCCCCAGATCATTTTACAGACTTGCGCTAAACTGTCCTGACGTGCCATTTGTCTACCTCCGTTCTTTCTACCCTGTTACTGTTAACGATCGTGACCGAAGCCATCTTTATCATTATAGCACAGACAGCGCAAAAAGTCAATACTAGCAGGGAATGTTGTAAAAAATACTTAAAACTTTTCCACACTCGCAACAGGTATAAATAGGCAAAATGTTGTAAAAAATACATGAAATAATTATGCTAAAACAGTAAAAAGTCCTTGTTATTTTAATTCAGAAGGTTTACAATGTAGATAGTTCGAAAGAACATAAGGCTAACTGCGAGCCAACGTTTAAGTTGAGAGC
>CAZFGY010000068.1:0-2512 GCA_964518465.1 uncultured Candidatus Saccharibacteria bacterium
ACTCCCGCCGGAATTTCGATGGGTTGTTTTCCGATACGACTCATAATTTCCCTTTTATAATTTAGTATCGTTATTTATTTTAGCACAGATTATAGAGAAAAGCAAGGAATTTGATATGGATAAAAAGTCACCTAGAGGATAATTGGATATAGGCAAAAACCGCCCCGTGTGGGGCGGCGTGGGGTCAGTGGGCGGTCCAGGCGTACCACCAGCCATCGACCTGGGTGTCTTTCAGGCCAACTTCGGTAGTGAGCTGCATGCCGTTCGGAAAGTAGATGACTTCTCCGGCTTTGAGGTAGGTGCGGTGGCGACGGGCGTCTTCTTGAGTGCGGTAAGCTTTGATGAGCGGACAGTTGGTGCTTTTGGCGGAGGCAGACATCTGCTCGCGAGTGAGCTGAAAGGCCTTCTTGACGGCGGCGGTTTCCTCAGGGAAAGCTACGGGTGCGGTGGCAGCGACGAATAGGGCGCCGAAAAACAATTCTGTTAACATAAGGTTCACTCCGTTTCTTGAAGAATTGTAGAATATGACACCACTTTTTTAATTATAACTCTTTTACGGTAATAAGTCAATGGTTAAGTAATAAATGAGTTTGGTGATTTTCGTGTTACATTAGGAGTAATGGATAAAAAAGATGTTTTTCAAATCAATGAAGTTAGTAAAGAACTGGGGATAAAGTCGCGCCAGATTCGGCAATATTGCAATAAGGGATATATATCGGGAGTGAGGACCTTTGCCTGGGCAGGAACGAACAGTATTCCCACCATGATGATGAGCGCGATAAAAGCAGAAGCTAAACGTTTCATTTTTCTCTCCTTTTGTCGTTGACGGTTTAGAACCTCAAAGGTGCAACTTTGAAGCTCTAGGCTGAACAGGGATCAAACAATGGAAAAGTTGACATAGATTATTAAGGGGACAACCCCATTATTTCATTATACTATACTGAGCGTTATTTGTCAATAGGTATGGAAAGACCCCTTGCTGAGGTCAAGGGGTCGATGAGGATAAAGTGCAAGATCTTACCGGTAGATCGGGTTTGCTAGCTCTGGAGTGGGGTAATAGTCTTTAACGTTGCGATAAGTATTTTTAGCGGGATGTAGTACCAAGATTGGAAGTCCACGGGCCGAGGCGGTTTGGCGTGACAGCGCGTCAATGTGACCAATGCATAGTATGCAGTCGGGGGTGACTGGTATATGACGTGGGGCTGATTGAGAACAGACGGTCGAGTTAGTTTCAACGGATAATTGGGTATAACTGCGTGTTTTTAACGATTCATTCATTAGATCTTCTGCGTCTAGGAGTTGTTCGTATCTTTCACTAAGTTCAAGGCGGTTTCGAGCGCAAGCATGTGTGTCGGCGTCGCTGGGAGAGATATAGCCGATCATGCTCGAAGTGATACCTTTACGATAGCCATACCAGACATTGCCAGGAAAATGCGAAAGGTTGTCTTGGTTTACTAGACTGTATGCTAGGAAACGTTGGGTAGCGGCAGTTTCTTCTATGGTCGGTTTTTCTCTATTAGTACGGACTCGCGTGAGAATATAGAATTTGTCTTTGCCGCAGTCGAGATGCGTGACCGGCTCACGGAGTTTGTCGACTGGATAGAGCGAATCGACGATATTAGTTGTAGCGTAGTTTCGGCATTGTCGGTATAGAGCGATGCGTGCGTTTCTGTCGAGGCTGATGGCGTCGATGTTAGGGACATATTTGCGAAAGTAGGACGAATTCGAAATAAGGATATTCAACCATAGGTCACTAATGTAGTTTGGTATTTCGGCGTCGGTAAGGGGGCGATTGGGATATTGGCTGAGGGGCTGCTGGCCCCCCCAGCTGAATGGTATGGGAATGATCTGCGGGATTGGTGCTAGCATGGCGGTTCCTCCTTAGATTTTTGGTAAGTTACTGGAGCAAAAGCTCTTTACCTTATTGTACCATAAAACCTTTATTTTGACAAAAACTCCCCTTTGCAGAGGAGTTTTTGTAATCGGCTACTGGAGTTGTTTAGTAAACTTTTACCAGAATTTCGCCGCCAAGATGTTGCTTCTTGGCTTCGCGACCAGTCATGATCCCTTTGGAAGTGGAGATTAGTACGCAACCGCGACCACTTTTAATGACAGGGATTTCTTCCGATCCGACGTAGACACGGCGACCAGGTTTCGAAACCTTGACGATTTCAGTGATTTTGGCAGGAGCGTTTTCTTCGCAGATGACGACATGGAGCGTACCGCGAGGTTTGCCCTCTTCGATTTCGTAGTTGGCGATGTAGCCAGCGTGTTTGAGACCTTCGACAATAGCGACTTTGAGCTTTGAAGTAGGTACACGGATCTCGGTTTTGCCGACGAGGATAGCGTTACGAATGCGAGTAATGAGGTCGGCGATTTGATCAGTTGATTGTAATGACATATTATCTTCTCTCCTTTCCTACCAGCTACTCTTAGTAACACCAGGGATTTCACCCTTAGAAGCTTTTTCGCGGAAGTTAATGCGGCTGAGACCGAAGTAGCGCATATAACC
>CAZFGY010000069.1:0-2385 GCA_964518465.1 uncultured Candidatus Saccharibacteria bacterium
AATTCGCTAGCAAAACCGCTATCGAAGCCATCAAGAAAGCTGGCGGTAGCTTCAATCGCGTCGCTGTGCCACAACGCATCGCGAAAAAAGCCGACTAGTAGACTCTAGATTAGCTACAAACCACTCCGCTAAGGGGTGGTTTGTTTTATTGATACAGATCGCGAGCAATTCTCCCCACAATAAAAAATCTATGCTATAATAGATCACATACGGAGAAACAGGGAATCATATGAATTTCAAGACCATATTTAAGTCACTGAAGAACAAAGACATGCTGAAGCGCATCCTAATTATTTTAGGTCTGCTTGTTGTCTATCGTTTTCTTGCCCACGTCCCGGTTCCTCTAGGCGAACCAGCCACTTTCCAGGAAGCCATCCAGAATCTTATCGAGAAGTCCGACTTCGGTAGCTTTCTCAACCTTATCTCCGGCGGCGGTTTGACGACCTTTTCTATCCTCCTCGTCGGTATCTCACCATATATTACTGCTTCCATCGTCGTTCAGTTGATTACCAAGGCTATTCCTAGCCTCGAAGAGCTTTCCCAAGACGGAGAAACTGGCCGCCGCAAGATAAACCAGTGGACCCGCATCCTCGCCGTCCCTCTAGCTATCGTCCAATCAATTGCCTACATTTTTATCCTTTATCAATCCGTCATCGCCTCCAACACGGCCTTGCCCTACACCCCGACTACTTCTGATTGGGTGCTCTCGGTTACTGCCCTTGTCGCCGGTTCTATCATCCTGATGTGGTTCGGCGAGCTCATTACCGAGCAGGGCATTGGTAACGGTATTTCTATTATTATCTTTACTAGCATTATTTCGCAGCTCCCCGCCACTCTTGCCAGCCTCGGTACCGCCCTCTTTGACACTTCAAACGGCAGTCTCTCACTCTTCGGTTGGTTCAATCTACCTGTCAATCCCACCATCTTCTGGATCATCCTTGGCTTTGTCATCGCCCTACTTGTCGTGATCTACTTCCTAGTCAAGCTCAACGAAGCTCAGCGCATCGTCACTATTAATTACGCCAAGCGTGTCCATGGCAATAGCACCTACGGCGGTATTAAATCAATCTTACCCCTGAAACTCATTGCTGCCGGCGTTGTCCCCGTGATCTTCGCCACTGCCTTCTTGTCACTCCCCGCTCTTCTTGGTCAGCTCATTCAGACTATGAATCCTGAAGGCACTTTTGGCACCACTCTAGTCACCCTCTTCACCGCCCCTTCCGCTAGCAACTTTGCCGCCTACTACCCTAATGGCATCACTGCTCAATGGTTCTTCTACCCAGCACTCTATTTCATTCTTGTCGTCCTCTTCACCTATTTCTATACTAGTATTATTTTCAATACCAAAGAAATTGCCGACAACCTCCAGAAACAAGGCGCCTTCATTGAGGGTATCCGCCCTGGCACCCAAACTGCCCAATATCTCGGTAAGACCATCACCCGCCTCAATCTCTTTGGTGCACTCGCCCTAGGCCTCATTGCTATGTTACCGTTTATCACGGATTACGTCTTCATCGTCCTCTCTGGCGCTCCTCTTGGGCTTTCTATCTCTGGTACTGGTCTTTTAATCGTCGTTACGGTTGCGCTCGAAAACCTACGACAGCTTAACTCTCGAGCATTAATGGTTACCTATGATGAATACAAATAATGATTTAAAAACCGAGAATACTAAATCTAAGCGCCTACATCAACGTAGGCAGAAAAAAACTGACAGTTTACAACTGCCCACGATGCGCAAGCTCCATCTCAAAGTTGGTTATGTCATCGGTGGCGTTATTCTACTTCTGCTCACCCTCTTTTTCGCTCGCGTTGCCATTTGGGAACACGGCTATATCGCCGCAAAAGAAGGTAGCGAACGCGCTGTTGCCACTATCAACGAAGAAGTCTATGAAGGTGGCCAAGATGTCGACACCACCGAGCCTACCGAGAATCAAGTCACCGAATACATCGTCGCACCTGATCGCCCCCGTTATTTCACTATCCCCAGCCTCGGCATTTCCAACGCTCCAATCGTTGAGCTAGGCGTTAAAGCAAACGGCGAGCTCGATACCCCGCGCAATATCTATCATGTCGGTTGGTATTCCGGCTCCAGTCTGCCTGGTTCTGACGGCGTTTCCATCATTGACGCTCACGGCGGTAGCTTAGGTAACGGCATTTTCAAAAATCTCCCCCGCATCAAAGTCGGCGCCTACATTTACATCGAAATGGGCGATGGCACCCGTTACACTTACCGTGTTGCCGATGTAGCCACCACTAATGTCGGTGAAGAAGCCAATGTTTACATGCGCCGAGATGCCTTCTCCTCCCCCCAAATCGGCGTCGGCTCCATCACCCTCATTACTTGTACCGGCGATTGGTGGCAGACCACTCAAAGTTACGCCCAGC
>CAZFGY010000070.1:0-2377 GCA_964518465.1 uncultured Candidatus Saccharibacteria bacterium
GGTATGAGAGTATTGATCTGATTCTGAGTGGCGATACAGAAGGTGGGGTGATTTGCAGCTGAAGGTGGCGAGCGGGGATGAAAGATTGAGAATAATTACGCAATTAGCGTTAGGGTAGCATGAATGTATGCTACCCTTTTGCCTTGGCTGGAGAAAATAGCATAAATATATGGGTGAAAAATGGTTGAAATGGTTTAGGAATGGTTCTGGTTGTGCCCCAAACGACGACGGAGTCGCTGGAAAAAGTTTGGGGCACAATTTGGTGCGTCAGCGCCAAATTGAGGTGGTTGTGCCTTGTGGACAACCACCTCAACGAGAGCATTGGATTCTTGACAATTTAAAAAATGGTTATATACGATTATTTTTTTGCAGACCCCCTTCCTAGATAAAAATTTCACTATTATATATAATGGTCGCCAAATAATTGGAGAGAATGATGGCTGAAACGAAACATTTTGATGAATGGAATGAAGTGAAGAAAAATATGCATAGTGCTGCCTATCTGCCTAGAGTCAGTGAGGGTGACGTGTATTGGTGTGGTTTTGGTGAAAATGTTGGGGTGGAGATCAACGGAAAGAATGAACTTTTTTCTCGACCTGTCTTAGTGTTTAAGAAACTAAGCCGATTCGGATTTTTTGGGAGTTCCGCTTTCTTCGCAAATGCATGATGGAACATGGTATGTAAAATTCAAATTTAAAGGTAAATATGAGGTTGCCGTTTTTTCTCAGATAAAAGTTTTTAGTGTCTCCAGGCTATACACCAAGATGGGGCAGATTGATAAGGCTGATATGTTAAGAATTAAGACCGGTTTCCATGAACTATATTGTAAATAAAATGTTCCCCCAGCTTTGCAGCTGGGGGGGGTGCGGGAAATCCCCGAATATGTGCTTATTATAACGCAAAACGCTGCAAAATGCAAGCATTTGTTGAAAAATTGGGGTTGCGGAAAGATTCAAAAAGCGCTAGAATGGTATAAAGTATAAGCGTAATATCAGGTTTTAATTATTTGGGAAAAGGGAGGCATAATGGATCCTGAAAAAAATAATTTGTCGGCAGCTGGTGGAGCTGGTTCTGCTGTGCCGAGTGGGGACGCTACGGGCGGAGTGCCGGCAGCGGGTTCTACTGCGGGTGCACCGCTTGATTTCACAGGCATGTCTGGCAGTACCGCTGGTGCAACTAATGGTTTGTCGATGGCAGATGGTCTGGCTTCGGCACAAGATAATTTAACCTCGGCAGGTATGGCGGCGGGAACGCAGCGTACGGATAGCATCGGTTTAGATCAGATTGGAGCTGCGGATCCGACGGCGACAATGACGGCGCCAGAAGAAGAGCCGTTGGTACCGGCTGCCCCAGTGCCAGGTTCGATTGGTAGTGCGATTTCTGGGCCAGCGCTCGCGACCAATAGTTATGGTGTGCCAGCAATGCCGGTAGCAAACTCTGCTGAAACAAATACTCCGGGTGGTGCGACTGCGGCAATGACGGCGGCGACTACTGCTGGTATTAATACTGGTGCAGAATCAGTCAATGGTATGGCGAATGCGGCGCAAGTACAAGCTCCATATAATCCGTTTGCGAACACGATGACGAATAATGGTGCGGCAGCAGCTCCTGCGCAGACTTCAAGCACAGCGGTTCCAGCTGGTTTGCAACCGAAGACGGAGAAGTTTTCTGCTCAAACAGGTGGGAAAAAGGATATTTTCACTTTGCCAACGATTATCGCTGGTGCAATTGCGGCGGTTTTCTTGATTACGACAATTATCTTTATAGTTTTGTGGCAGAACGCTTTGAAAGATCAAAAGATTGTTTATGTGCCACCGATTGATGACAAAGAACCGGAAATTGCGGCGCTTGTTTGCTCGCGTAGCGGGGTGACGGACGGTGTGGAGGGACTGGACAACTTGACGAGTTACGATGTGAAGTTTACTTCCAACTACACCGATAAAGTTTTGACGGACATTAACTTAGCGGCGAAGTATGCCTTTGTCGATAATGTAGCAGCCGAAGGCGCGAGGGGGTATTTCGATCAGTTGACGAATACTTTGCGTGACACTGCGATTAATGCTGGTGTGTCGGAAATGCAGACCGGTATGGAAATTGTTGACAACGTGGTTGATTACTCGGTGACAGCGATCCCGGATCAATTAGTTGGCGACGCGGCGGGTGGTCTCTTCTTACTACCAAGTGGTGAGAATGGCTTGATTATGGATCTGGCTGAAGTTCAGGCTCACTATGTCGAGCAGGGCTTTGAGTGTACAGTGAAATAAGGCTGCATGATGCCGTAAAGAGGAGCCTCGAAAGAGGCTCCTTTGTGATATAATATGTCTGTGGCGCCATCGTTCAACGGATAGGACATAGACCCTCTAAGTCTACAATGCTG
>CAZFGY010000071.1:0-2343 GCA_964518465.1 uncultured Candidatus Saccharibacteria bacterium
CGAAAACTCCGTCCTCTCCGGCCGCAACCTCTGTAATAAACTCTGGAACGTCGCCCGATTTATCCAGACTCTTGTTGACGAGAATCGCTCGAATGCATCTTCCGAGAAGATCCAGAGCCACGGCGAGGACGAGCGCGATGACCCCGCGACGGCGGGCGTCATCGACGCGCTTCGAGGAGATGCTTCCGAGCGATTCTCAACTAACAACATGGGTGAAGACTGGATCTGTCGCGAACTCACCGCTTGCAAAGAACACCTTGAGGATGATTTCGCCAATTATCGCTTCGCCGAAGCCGTCGAGCGTCTCTACTCCACAATCTGGGACAAATACGCCGATTGGTTCCTCGAAAGCCAAAAAATCTACAAGAATATTCCTCTACTTCAGACCACTCTCGAGATGATCCTGAAAATGTTACACCCCTTCGCCCCCTTCGTCACCGAAGCCATCTGGCAAAGCCTCAGCTGGACCGACGGTCTTCTTATCGCCTCTAAATGGCCCGCCAGGCTTGCGTACGACCCGATTTCAGCAGCCAATTTCGAAAGGCTTATGGTTGTCGTCTCGGAAGTCAGAACCACCTTACAAGGCCTCCCAGGCCCCTCACACGGCAAAAAATGGCCTCTGCTCTACGGCAATGATTCCCTGATCGACGATAACCAGCTACTAGTCATGAAGCTCGCCAACGTCGCCTCTGTCATCAGCTGTGAAGGCCAGCCTCGCGGTCTCCGCCTCGCTCTCGTCGATCACGAGCTCTATCTCGATGTTCCCCCAGAAGTGGTCACCGAGTACCGCACTACTCTTGAGAATCGCATTCTCGCCGTTGGTCGCGAACTCGATGCCCTGAACCTCCGCATGATGAACCCCAATTATGTCGACAAAGCCCCTGCCCACCTTGTCAAACAAACCCGCGAGGGTATCGCGGAGAAAACCGCCCTCATCGAACGACTCAAGCGCGAGCTCAGCGTCATCTAATTCCCTTCCACCCCTATTCTCTCATTGACAAATTCCCCATTTTCTGGGGAATTTTTGTTTGACATTTTAACGTAACGTTTGCGATTTTCCTGCTTCCGCGTTGCACATTGACGCCTTTTCCAAAACCGTCCGCATTTCCAAATTCCCTTCCCTCCCCATCTCTTCATGCCATCACCTTCCCTTTCCCTCCCTGTAAAAATTTGGCGCGAAAATTTTTCAACAAAACCCTTGACCTACCATTCCGCTCGTGCTACAATGTAAGTAACGAATTGCATATGAGTGGACATAGTGATTCGATCAAAAATCAAACACTATAATTGCGAGAAAAATATCAATCAGACAAGTAGTCTGGAATTGGCTATAACGCTATTGTTTAGTCAAGATATTTCACGTGTATTTTTTGAACCTTTAGTGGTTCTTTTTTTATTGTCACAAAACAGGGAACAAGGCAAAATCCACCCCAATCCCTCAATCGACCAAGCTAACATCCAAAACCATGAAAAATCCCCGTCACAAAAACGGGGAATTATGTTGTAATTATATATTGCGCGGGGAACTACTTGTTGGTCATAAGACTGCGTGAACGCACGCCGCCACTACTTACTCCTCACTCCCCATCCACTCCAATCACCTCCGTAAATAGCAGGGAATTACAACCCCAATGTCCTAGAAGCCACTTTCTTACCTATCCCAATTACATCTTCGTCCGCAGCGGCGTAACACTTAAAAAGAATGGCTATGCATGGGGTATAGGTGCCACTAACGAAGCCTGGTTATGTAGTGCAGGAACTAAAACAACAGATGCTTATTATTTGGATGTTCGAGCAGATCTTGCTGCTTTAAGTACTGCTTATCCTGGATTCCAGCGTTTTGATGGTTATTCTCTCCGTTGCCTAGTCTCTACTTAGGCTATAGGTATGTACTCCCTCCGCGCCGGGGGTGTCTATTCTTGGACTGATGGCCAACAACTTAAGCATGTTAGCGCCAATGCAAATTATTGGGCTTCTATAGCTAATTATCCTATCTATGCTCCATACCTGCTTTTGAACCCAAGTAACATTGCACCTTCTAACGTTTATCACCGTTTCTTTGGTTTTTCTCTCCGTTGCCTCTTGCTAGGCTGATCTATGGAAAAGGGTGATGGTGCTTTGGCTCCTCTTTACTTCGTCCGCAGCGGGTACCTATACGAACAGTATGGTTTCAATAGTGCACAAGAAACATTCTTATGGTCTTGCCGTGCTTCTCCCACCAGAAATAGCTCTTGGAGGTATTATGCCAACTCTAGTGTTTCGTACCCTGCCCATATGTGGGTTGAAGGACGACTCTACGGCTTTTCCCTTCGTTGCCTAGTCTCTACTTAGGCTATAGGTATG
>CAZFGY010000072.1:0-2341 GCA_964518465.1 uncultured Candidatus Saccharibacteria bacterium
AAAGCGTGTGAGCGGGCAACCGTTCCGGAGGTTCGAATCCTCTCGCTTCCGCCACAGATGAAAGTAAGGGAGCTTGCTCGCTTAGTTTCATCTGAAAGGAAGCACTGAGGATGAACATCCTCTCGCTTCCGCCAAGTAAAAAAAGACCCTTCAGGGTCTTATTTTTTACTTGATGGGAGAGGATAAGAACCGAATTACGGAGTAATTCCGCTTCCTCTCGCTTCCATATAACCAAAAAATACCCCACGCGTGGTGGGGTAAGCGCAAGATGTGTAGCAAGTGAAACTAAGAGCGCTTGTCGCGATCTTTGATGATGTCAGCATGAACATGGTCAAGCAGAGTACGGATCGTGGCTAGCAACTCGTGATTGGTAGATTCAAGATAATTTGCACAACCATAGAACCAGTAGAGAAAACTCAACCCTTGTGGCGTAAGAAGCATGCCGTAAGCGTACGAGTCGGGATCTCTGGTGTCATAAGTCATCACATGCCGTGCTGGCACGCGATAAGCAATTTCTGCGTCAGGCAAGCTTGGCAGGGTGTGAACCACAATATCAGCACGGAGGTAATGACCCTTACTAGGAATGTTATCCTCGATGAGTCGGAGCAGGGTAGCGGTATCGTCAAAGCTGGGAGTTTGACGAGGAAAAACATGCCCAATACGATAATCGGATTGTAAATAATCACACAATAATCTCAGGGAATAACAACTATCGGTGAGATCATCGGTATGCGCGAAGGACGGCTTCTTGATGCGTAATTGCTGAAAGGATCCTTGCAGAACAGTAGTAATTTTAGCAATAGCCTCGTCACAAAACCATTGCGGCATCTGAGCTGCCTGAGTAATCAGAGCAAAATATTGGTCAGCATACCATCCTTCGTAATTAGCAGACAGATATTGCCACAGCCTACGGCCAGTGATCTCGTCGGTGATGCTAATTATAATTAAGATAATGCGATCGTAAACTCTGCGTTCGTGTTTAGAAATATAACGGTCGATGGCCATTTCAAGCTTAGCGTTATATTCAAGCTCATCAATTAACTCATTAAGGAGTTTTGGGCGCAGGCGTAGAAGATTACGCAAGGCGTCAATACTACCGGCACCATCAATGAGAATCTGATCGAAGCTGATTCCTACCTGGTAATATCCAGCATCACCAATATAGCGATCGTGGTCGGGATCATAGATCTGTTGCAAAATATCGCGCAGAGCAAGGCGGCGCAAGTCGTCGGAATTACGCTCGTCAATCCAGGTGCTAAAAATGATTGCAGGTTCGCTATAATTGGGTGCATTTTTACTTGAATACTGCGAAAAGGCTACTTCGGAGATACAAACAGGACCATGCGCACAGAGACTTTTGTCACTAGCACAACTAAGGATCTTGCGTTTCTGGTTTGAAAGTTGCGTCATACTAAACCCTCCTTTAGTTAAAATTTGCAGACTCTAGATCTGCACTAGGTTAGATGACGTTCTTATTATAACACAAACTGCAAAAAAAGAGGGATACTGCCCTCTTATACTTCTCTCACCGACTTAATTTCTTGCAACTCAAATCTATATTTTTGCGTCACTTCTGGATATTTCTTATGATCCACCTCGCCAAGAAACATTTCAAGTAGCCGCACATATAATCCACCATCACCATATAAACGTCTATAAATCACCATGTCATCACCTGTCTCCGAATCAGTTGCTACATCAACTACCAAATAATAATCACCCTTAAAATGTTTATAGATTCTATTTATCTGTACTTGTCTTATCATATTAATTTCCATTATACCTCAGGCTCTTCGTCCGCAGCGGACATGCTAGTATTCTTGATAGCTTCCGTGGTCCGTTCTATATTGCAGGGGCATATGTGGGCTATTGGTCATCTAGGGCAGATTCTCGTGCACGCGCATTCTATTATTACGGTCACGCTTTAGATATTAAACACCCTGTTTCGAACACTAACTACTGGGGCATTTCCCTCCGTTGCCTAGTCTCTACTTAGGCTATAGGTAAAAGAGAACGAAGTTCCTCCGCGCCGGAAGCATTTCTCCATGGACCAGTTATCAACAAACTCGAGACGCTGGGGCTAATGCACATCTCTGGGCGTCCATCACGAATTCATCCATCGAATCCAACAGTATCTACTTCTCTCCCGACGATATTAATCTATCTTATACTACATCTCGTTTACGTGGCTTCCCCCTCCGTTGCCTCTTGCTAGGCTGATCTATGGAAAAGAGAATATATACTAGTTTTATTACATAGAAAATCCCCAAACCTCAGCTCAGGGACTTTCTATGGCGGATCCGACGAGACTCGAACTCGCGACCTCTGCCGTGACAGGGCA
>CAZFGY010000073.1:0-2324 GCA_964518465.1 uncultured Candidatus Saccharibacteria bacterium
ACCCCAGTCGCACCGGCCTCCCCTTCTCAATCACCGCAAATCCCCCCGGCCCCGGATTCGGATTCGCACTCCCATCAGTCCACAAAACTTTCATTTTCTCCACTTCTCCTTTTTCCTATTATACACCTGCTATAATGTATTACATAGGGTTAATCCCCTACGGATTCTGCCGCAAAGTTTATTGAGGTCAAGCTCCAACTTTGCCAAAGTTCCTTAATATGGAGATCGTGGGATCCCCTCTGGCCACTCGAGAACGATAGTAGCTAGAGGTTACGTTTGTTCATCCAGAGCCAAGGCTCTCTATGAATGTAAAGTGACTCCCTTCTACCCAGCCTTTTTCCTCCGCGCCGGGAACGTCAATCCTTGGGCTAGCAACCAGCAGGTTCGGAATGTCGGTGCCAATGCAAACTTTTGGTCGTCTGTTGTTAATTCCCCTATCAACGCTCAGAACCTCAACTTTAATCCTTACAATGTCAACCCTTCCAACATCAATCATCGCTTAAACGGTTTTTCCCTCCGTTGCCTCTTGCGTTGCCCGATCTCCATCCTTTTTTACGACAAGAATCAAGTCTCAAAAACCACAAAACCTTGACACCGTGTTAAGGTTTTAGAAAATCCCACCTCTGTTAGCATCTTGTCAAACCTTGACAGCCCGTCAAGGTTTTGAGGTCTAGTACCAATCTGTTTCTAGCTCGCTTTCGCCTAATCTCACTCGTTCAAAAATCTCTTCACGCCGCTCTACAAAATCAATATTTTCTTGTAAATCTTCAATTTTCTGCCACATCTGGCGCTTTTTTGTTGCCAACATTTCTTTGCGTTCGCCAAGCGTAGCTCCCCCTTTACGACACAGCGAGACGTATTTTTTCAGTTCTTTCTTATTAAAGCCACAGCGCTCTAGAAAAACCAGCGTTTTCAACCATTCAATCTGCCAATCCTCCAGCATCCGATAACCATTTCTGCCCCTCCGCACATGCGGCACTAGCCCTTGATTACAATATCGACGCACCGTATGAGTACGTATTCCCAGAGCTTCGCCTGCCCGCTTCATCGACAACAGTTGTTTCTGCTCCTGCATAATTTCATTGTAACATCTTTTTACTAGATTTGGCTCAAACCCAACAAAAAAAGAGGGCGGTGTCCCGCATATATCCACTGCAGGTCCTGCCCTCAATGAATACAGTATAACATGGTCATTTCTGAAGTTCAAGGATTTTTCCATCTTTACTAATGATTTTAATACATTGAATACTTCGTGATCTATTAAACTCACGTTTGATTTTGGCAATACATTTAGATTGATGTCTTTTCGCACGACGCAAATCTAGAATAATATTCGGCGATTGTTTTAATGCACGCTGAATACTATTTGCAATTAACCACTTCCCCTCTCCCTTCGGCGCTTTCATCTCCCAAAACGTTGATCCCAATCGAATATCAGGAGTGTGTTCTCCGGGCTTATCACTTTTCGGCACTAACTCTACATCATAACCTAGTTCAGTCAAAAACAGTACTGTGTCGTATTCATGTTTTTGGATTGACACTCCGTTTGGGATAATTTTCCCTCGTTTCATGTTTAGCACTGTAGCATAGAGGTGGTAGGAATTAAAGCACAGCCCTTACAATCCAAATCGCACCTCCCCATTGACCTGCCTATAAAAGCTTGCTAGAATAGGATTGTTATAGTAACATTAGCTTCGCCTTTTGGCGAGGCTAATCTTTTTCAGATACTTTCTACATACTAGTTCTAGTTCGAAGCTAAGAATACGTAGTCGGATTTCCATACACCAATAACCCTCCTTTCTCCCACCATGACAAAAAGAATGGCTAGGTCTAGTTAGAAAGGTGCTGAGGTTAGACTAGCATAGTGTGTTATCTAGGTGCAAGCACAGACGGTTTAAATTTTTCCCCACTGCGACTTTTCTGCTACCCTATCACATACGCCACTTTTTAGCTCAGCGGTTCTCCCCCTTTCCCATCCTTCTCTCATGACAATCCTCCTTTTCCCATGTTCCCCTGCATATCCGTTCCACCCTGATCTGGCAATTCAGCATTTCAGCTTCCTTCCCATATTCTTCCAGAAGCAACCCAAAACTGTCGTATCCACACGTCTCACTGCACATCAAAAACCTCAAAACAGCAAACGGTGAGCCGCGCCTGATCGACTCACCATTTTTTCCGTTCTGCTCCAGCTAGCTCCATCGGCCCGGGCGGCTCACGCTAGTTCTCCCGAGCGCCAAACTCCAACGTCAGCATCTCTCTTTTCCATAGATCAGCCTAGCAAGAGGCAACGGAGGGAAAAACCGTATAAGCGATGACTGATGCTG
>CAZFGY010000074.1:0-2297 GCA_964518465.1 uncultured Candidatus Saccharibacteria bacterium
CGAGCATCATCACTAATATTTCGAACCTGCTGGAGGCTAGCCCAAGGATGGACGTGCCCGGCGCGGAGGAAGTAAAGTGGTTCACCTGTGAGAATCTGTTCAACAGTCTTCCCATTGTAAACCGCAAGATCTCCTGTCAACCCACCTACTGTATTACTACGGCGTGTACTCTCACGATCAATTATCCAGAAATACTTATTTCTTATGCAGATAATCGTTTCTACGCTTTTTCCCTCCGTTGCCTTATACTACTAGGATAGGGACGGACACAAGCCAATAAAGCTATATACTTTACTTCCTCCGCGCCGGGCTCGTCAGTCCATGGCTCAATAACCAGCAAGTTCGTAATACAGGAGCTGACGTGTTTTATTGGTCTTCCGTATTTAGCTCTTATGTCTATGTTCATAATCTTCACTTCAATTCAATCGATATCTACCCTTCCAATGTTCGTCGCTACTTATATGCTCTTTCCCTCCGTTGCCTCTTGCTAGGCTGATCTATGGAAAAGAGAGTCGTCCGCAGCGGGTATTCACAAATTGTAATAGGTCGGTTCATGGATGGGGGTAGCAATGTACAACTGTGGTCTAAACAATATCAAGGAATGCGCTTTAATTCCTATATTACGGACGTTCATTTTACTACTTACGATCAACGCTTCTGGGGCTTTTCTCTCCGTTGCCTAGTCTCTACTTAGGCTATAGGTATGCGTCTATGCTATAATGATAGCGTGGGTGGAAGGTTGTTCTTTACAAAGGAGGTTAGGCAATGTCATCACAGGGGATGAGCGTGGACAATATACGGTTGGAGAATTTTTTGCCACCGTGCCCTCATGCAAGTCTGGGCGATTATCAAATTCCCTCTCTGGTGGAGCTGAAGTTTTTGGGTCAGCAAAATCTGTCATTTTTGCAGAAACTATGGCGCAATCTTGCGCGCAATTACAACAACCGCATTAAGACTGCTAGCCATGAGCTGAATACTTTTTCGCCTGATGACGGAGAGAGCTGGTCAAGTCAGTATGTTACGAAGTTGTTAAATGCCTGCATCAGAAGGTTAAACCTTCTGACGACAAAGCGCGCAATTATTCAAGAATTCGAAGGACGGTTGCACTGTGCCTATAAACAAACCGTATGTAAGCCCCCTTTTGCTTGCTGGAGAAGTATGAGCTACTTTCAAAATGGCGATGAAGTAATCCATCTCGAATCGGTAGACAACGAGGGCGATAGCGCAACTTCAGGCAGCTTTCGGATTGAGCACGGTTTTATAGAAAGCGTGCTATGTGATACGGAAGGAAGAATCGATATCGCTGTCGTGCTGGATTCGGGAGTGAGATGCTGGCCGTCGCTAATGAATCCCCAATTTTTAACAATAAAGGACGCCAAATTCTTAGCCAAACATGAGAAATATTGCAAATTATGGCTGCAATCGATTGGCGACTTAGGTAATGGGTTGGATCTATCCTCCTTGCAAACCGAGTTGGCACAATACCTTGTCCGCACTAAAGAATAGTGCAAATACTTTAAACTGCCTTCCACACACCCAAACCCCCGGTCGAGAACCGGGGGTATTTTTAGCAGCTGGGTGATTACTTAGTGTTGCGTTTTTCAATAATCTCTGCAGCTACATTAGGTGGTACTTCCTCATAACCGTTGAGCTCCATGGAGCTGGCGGCACGGCCTTGAGACATCGAACGCAGGTCGGAAGTATAACCGAAGAGGTTGGCAAGCGGAACAAAAGCTTTAATCAACTTCGCGCCCCCGCTGAGATCTTCCATGCTATCGACACGACCACGACGAGAGTTAATGTCGCCGATGACGTCGCCCATGAACTCTTCTGGGGTGGTAACTTCAAGTTTCATCACTGGTTCGAGAATGACTGGCTTAGCCTTTTGAATACCAGCGCGGGTAGCCAAGCTACCAGCGAGTTTGAAGGCCAATTCACTCGAGTCGACATCGTGGTAGGAACCATCGTAGAGAGTTGCTTTGACGTCGACGACTGGGTAGCCGGCAATCACGCCACCTTCAAGCGTCTCTTCCACACCTTGCTGAACAGGTTTGCGATACTCTTGTGGAACGACACCGCCTTTGATTTGATCAATGAATTCGAAACCTTTACCAGGCTCATTTGGTTCAAATTTGATCCAAACATCACCATACTGACCACGACCACCGGATTGTTTAATGTGTTTACCCTGAGCTTCAGCTGTGCCACGGATCGTTTCGCGGTAGGCAACCTGAGGAGCACCGGTGTTAGCTTCGACGCCATGCTCGCGCTTCAGACGGTCAATAATAATCTCAAGA
>CAZFGY010000075.1:0-2158 GCA_964518465.1 uncultured Candidatus Saccharibacteria bacterium
ACCGGTGTACGCGGTTTTGCAGACCGCTGCGTAACCACTCCGCCACAGTGCCACACCACTATTCTAGCATACCCGTCTCTAAATCTCTAGTGCGCTTTCTTGCTAAACATCTTTCGTATCGCGTCGCGATATATCGTCTTGACCAACTCATACTTTTTTGGTCGCTGCCGCAAATATTCTTTCGTCGAGACATCACCATTGATTTCAAGCACCAACAACTCTCCGGTAGCCGTCTCGATAATATCCACGCTCGCAAACCGCATCCCTACCGCCTGCATTGCTCTCGTTGCTATTTCAGTCAAATTTTGAATCGTTTTCTCATCGGTGACGTCGACTATTTTTGCTCCATGCCCTGGATTAAAATGCCAATTCGACCCGCGCTGTTTTGCGTAAATTAAACGCGGCTCCCCATCCAGCATGATCGTACGATATTCATATCGCACATCATAAAAAGGGCACATACTCGCCGAATCATCTTGTCGGAAAACTGTCGCTAGTACCCCCTCGATCTCGTCCGTGCTTTCTACTTTGCAAACTCCTCTTCCACGTGCACCGCGATTTGGCTTGATTATGATAGAATTGTCATGTTTATGCAAATAATCCACGACATATTCCAAAGAATTGTAGCCTTTTGCAAATTCCGCTAAGTTGCTAAATTCATAAAGTATGGCATGTTCTACCACCGGAATGCTATTTCCGTCAAGCATGCAAAAAGTTGCATATTTATCTGCCACTATCATCGCAGCTGCGGCTGGATTTAAGTCAAATTTATTACCCACGACGAAATGTCTCTGGCCATCCTTCGTCAAAACACGCACCCAGCCGTTAGAAAGCACTTCACTCCCCAAACCGTCCTCTCGACAAATCTCTCTATACATCCGATCGTAAATTGACAAATCACCTTGCATGTGGATATTATAATAGAAATATGTTAATTTTTGAAGCCAACGCCCGTTTTGCCGATTACTATAATCTCAAAATCCATGAGTTTTTAACTACTCAGTTTATGGATCCTCTTCGGGGTGGTGAGTTTGAAGGCGAAGTCTTACGCGAAGAAATTGGCCGGTTCTTTACAAATTCGGATCTACCAAACCAAGATCCGGACAAATGTCTCAATATTATTCGTGACTTACATCTTTGGTCGGGTGACGATTTAGCTCGTCCCCTTGATCCAATTCATCAATTCGCGCTCTATAATTTTCTTGACGATCTTTATCGGTGGTCACTTGAGGATGACTATATTAGCACTATTTATTTTAGTGGCCCCGAAGAGGAGGCAAGAATTGATCAAATTTGGCAGCATCTCAATAAAAATGAACGACAAGAGTTTGGCACAAGGTCCGAGCTTAAAGAATATCTCCACGATATTTATAATATGCTCGGTGACTGTTTTGAAGATATCGACTTCATTACCTTTCCGGAAATTATCGTGCATGGTATTGGCAAGGGCGAAACAATTCCCGCCGATCTCCTCGATGATTACATTGAATTAATCCCTCCCGACATCCTGACCCATTACCAGCAATTACATCGTGACTCACTCAGTCTTTTCGAAGATATTAACCTGTTCCTAACTGATCTGGCCTACAACTTTCAATATAGCGATCATTATAAACCACTCTGGTCTGATGATAAGCCTTGTAAAGAAACTGAAGCGCAAAACTATATTGGCGCGCTTCTCTGGGCGGGTTATCGTAACACGGGAATAATCTTAGACCATGAAATAGATACAGGCCGTGGCGAAGTCGACTTTCGTCTCCTAAAAGACTCATCTGAAAAAGTCCTCATCGAAGTCAAGCTAGCTAGTAACCCATATTTGTTAACTGGTTTTACGAAGCAACTGCCTTTGTATATGGATGCCGAACATTGCAAAAATGCCTGTTACCTTATCATCTGCTATAGTACTAAAGAATTAGAGCGTACAAAACGATTAGTGGCAAAATTGCCAACTTTACCAGGGAAGCGCATTCTGATTAAGGTCCTCGACGCTACAAGGAAACTAACTGCCTCAAAGCTACGCTGAACCAAATCTCAAACAGTCACACAACAAAGGTCTTGCGTCAAAGCAGTTTTTTGGTATAATAAACCCAGGTGATAATACTCCTTGCGGGCGTAGCTCAGTTGTTTAGAGCGCTTCCTTGCCAAGGAAGAGGTCGAG
>CAZFGY010000076.1:0-2018 GCA_964518465.1 uncultured Candidatus Saccharibacteria bacterium
TGCGGGGAGCTTTACCAGTACCGTGGCGACCACCGTCACCACCACCGTGGGGGTGATCAGTCGCGTTCATGACGACACCACGAACAGTTGGGCGGATACCCTTGCGGCGACGACGTCCGGCAGAACCAATTTTAATATTCTGATGTTGCTCGTTACTGACGGTGCCGATGCTGGCTTCGCAGTTGATGAGCACTTTGCGCATTTCACCAGATGGCATTTTGAGAGTAGCATAGCCATTTTCTTTAGCCATGAGCTGTGCGCTGGTACCAGCGGAGCGCACCATTTGGGCGCCTTTGCCTGGGGTAAGTTCGATAGCATAGACGAAAGTACCAACTGGGATTTGCTCGAGTGGCAAACGGTTGGAATTTTCGACAGCAGCTGCTTGACCAGTGGCGAAAGTCATACCTTTCTTCATGTTGGCGTCGGCAAGTACATAATAGTAATTATCATTCTGATCTTGGACGCGAGCAATGCGAGCGCTGCGATTTGGGTCGTACTCAATCTCAAGGATCGTGAACTTAGTATCTTTAGGCAGATCGTAGGTCACGATGCGATAGTGGCGTTTGACGCCGCCACCACGGTGACGAACAGTGATGCGACCTTGGTTGTTCTTGCCAGCCATTTGCTTTTTGCTGGCGAGCAGAGATTTCAACGGTTTCTTGGTCGTAATCTGATCAAAGTCCTGAGTAGTCTTTTGGCGCTGCGCTGGAGTAGTGGGGCGATAAGCTTTAATACTCATTATTTCTCCTCCTTAGCGGCTTTGGTTGTTTTAGCCTTCTTGACGACCTTTTTGGCAGTCTTTTTCTCGGCTTTAGCTTCAGCTTTTTTCTCAGCTTTCTTAGGCTCTTCGGCTTTGACATCTTCGAAGACTGGGATTTTATCGCCGTCTTTGACTGTGATGTAAGCTAGCTTATGATCTTCACGGTAAGTAATACCAGGATAAGCGTGTTTGCCGCGGGAGAAGCGAGTAGCCTTGCCTTTGCGATTAGCCGTGCGGACATCGACAACGGTGACCTTGTACTCTGTAGCGACAAGTTTTGCAATTTCTTGCTTGCTAGCTTTCTTTGGTACAAAGAACATGTAAGTGTTTTGAGTCTGAGCGTTGTAAGATTTTTCGGTTGCGCGTGGGGTAATCATTATGCTTCCTCCTTGTCTAGCAACCAATTCTCGGTAGCTTTGAGCGATTCGTTGCCGAAGAGAATAGCATCGGCATTGAGAATATCAAAGACGTTGAGATAAGTTGAACGAACGAGTTTAACGTTTGGTAGGTTGTTCGTAGCGCGAACTGCCATCGGAGTCTTTTCTTTGATGACGGCAAGAACATTCTTGTCGGCGAGACCGAGTTTTTTCAGTTCGTTGTAGATATCCTTGGTTTTACCCGTGATTGTGATATCAACGACTTGGACGGCTTCATTAGCGTTCTTAAGGCTGAGAGCCTGACGAACAGCGACTTTCTTCGCATTTTTGCTCATTTTTTTGGTGAAATTTTCTTCACCGGTGCGACCGAAAGCGACACCACCATGGCGCCAGATTGGGTTGCGGGTAGAGCCGAAACGAGCGCGACCAGTTCCCTTCTGTTTCCAAGGTTTTTTGCCACCACCGCGTACTTCACCGCGTTTGAGAGTTTTGGCGTGTGAACTGCGAGAGTTGGCGAGATAAGTGTCGTAAGCGGCCTTGAGTAATTCGTGGTTTTCGACGGTTAGGCCGAAGACTTCTTTATTTAATGTAGTCGCCATATTACTCCTTTCCCTCTGCGGCAACGATGGTTACGATGCCTTTCTTAGGGCCAGGAACTGCTCCTTTGAGGCCGATAACATTATTTTCGTTATCAATATAAGCGACAACGAGGTTCTTGACGGTCACTTGATCATGACCCATGCGACCTGGCATGCGTTTACCTTTGAAAACTTTTTGTGGATACATCGAACCGATAGAACCGACACGGCGGATATTGCCCTTGAAACCGTGGGTGTTGCGCGATTCGTTAAAGTTCCAACGTTTGACGGTACCGGCGTAGC
>CAZFGY010000077.1:0-1942 GCA_964518465.1 uncultured Candidatus Saccharibacteria bacterium
CAATCACGGTCGGCGACAAAGATATTACTGTCGCAGGACCTAAGGGTTCACTCAATGTTCCGCTTCAGGAAAACATCACCGTTGCCGTCGACGGCAACAAGATCGTCATCACACGGGGAGACGACGAGCCAAAATCCCGTGCTTGGCACGGTTTACAGCGCGCCCTGCTGAACAACGCTGTCCAAGGCGTTACTAAGGGCTTCGAGAAGCAGCTCGAAATTAACGGTGTCGGCTTCCGCCTCAGCGGTAGCGGCAAAAGCATCGAGATGGCTCTCGGCTTTTCGCACCCAGTCAAGTACACCGCCCCAGAAGGCGTTGACCTCAAGACTGACAAAATGACCATCACCGTTTCTGGCATCGACAAGCAAAAAGTCGGCCAAGTCGCTGCAGAAATACGCGCGCTGAAGAAACCTGAACCATACAAGGGTAAAGGTATTAAGTATGTTGACGAAGTTATTCTTCGCAAGGCAGGAAAGGCAGGGAAGAAATAATGAAAGAAGCATTTCGTGCAAAACGCACCCGCGCTAATATTCATGGTACTGCTGAGCGTCCACGCCTGAGCGTTCACATCAGCAACAAGCACATTTCTGCTCAAATCATTGATGATGACAAGCGCGCTACTTTAGCTTACGCTACTACCGTTGGTAGCAAACTTTCTGGCAACAAAACCGCCCTCGCCGCCGAAATCGGCAAAGAAATCGCTACCAAAGCCAAGAAGGCCAAGATCAAGACCGTCGTCTTCGATCGCGGTGCAAAATTATATGCTGGCCGCATGTCTGCCCTCGCAGATGCTGCTCGCAAGGAAGGATTGGAGTTCTAATGACAGATTCTGACAAAACCGCAAAAGTTGTCAATAAATCTGGCACTCTTAAAATGAATGACAGTGTCGCCGCGACCAAAACTCAACGCGATATCAATGGTAAAGTGATGCCTCGCCGCAACAACCGTCGCGATCGGGGTCGCAACCAAGACAACACCCCCAAAGAATTCGATACCATTACCATCAACATTGATCGTGTCTCTCGTACCGTCAAAGGTGGTCGTCGTATGCGTTTCAAGGCTCTCGTAGCCATGGGCAACCACAAGAACAAAATCGGCATCGGCATCGCCAAAGGCGGCGACGTCACTAGTGCCGTTCAAAAAGCTACTACCAAGGCCAAAAAGTCCATGATTGAATTCAACATGGACGGCGAAACCATTTGCCACGAAGTCGAAACCCGCGCTACTGGCGCTGACATCCTCATGAAGCCAGCCGCTCCCGGTACCGGAATTATCGCCGGCGGTGTCGTTCGTAGCATCATTGGTCTCACTGGTATCAAGAATTTGATCTCAAAATCACTTGGTAGCACCAACAAAGTCAACATTGCCTACGCCGTTATCGAAGGCCTTCGTGAGCAAACCCCACGCAATCAGTGGGTTGGTAATGCCGACAAGAAAACCTCTACCGCCAAGAAGCCAACCAAGGCTCCTGCGAAGAAGGTTGCCGCCGCCAAGACTACCAAAAAGAAGGAGGCTAAATAATGAAGTACAATGATCTCCAGGTAAATCGCAACGAGCGCCCAACTCGCTCTGGTCGCGGCATTTCTGCCGGCAAAGGCAAAACTGCTGGTCGTGGTACCAAAGGTCAAAAAGCCCGTACCGGCCATCGCAAGATGCCTACCGGCTTTATGGGCGGTCAACGCGCCATTATGCAAGCAATCCCGAAGCTCAAAGGCTTCAAAAGCTTGCATGACAAAGCCGTTGTCGTCTACACCGACCGTCTGAACGATCTCACCGGCAAAGTTGATAATTTCACTTTAGCTGATAAGGGTCTGATCCGGACTCCTTACGCCAAAGTCAAAATTATTTCCCGCGGCGAGCTCACTGCCAAAATCGATCTTGAAACTCAATTCGCTAGCAAAACCGCTATCGAAGCCATCAAGAAAGCTGGCGGTAGCTTCAA
>CAZFGY010000078.1:0-1903 GCA_964518465.1 uncultured Candidatus Saccharibacteria bacterium
GCTGAACAGGGGTGGAGAAAGTACTAAGGCTTGATGCGCAATTTGTCCAAAAGTGCAGCGTGAGGGTTGAGCATAGCGGCACAATCGGCTTTGGCTAAAGGTTCGGTTTCTGGTAGTGGTACCTGAGCAATTTCGGGTGCATTGGGCTGCAAATAGTAACGCGCCTGGGTAAGGTCATCCGGATAATCGCTAGAGACAACGAGCTCAGGACAGCTCTGCGAAGTAATACAGAGCCGCTTACCTAGCAAATCCATGCCACCGTCACGCCGAAAGAGATTGAGACTAAGGACGATTATGTCGCCACGACGCACGATCGGGGGAGCAATCTGAACGCTTGGGAGCTGGTTCTCGTATTCCGTCACAGTTTTGACGGTAGCTGCGATACGCACCCCGAAAAGGTGAGCGGGCTCGCGATCGACTGCGAAGATACGAGCCCGGGCATGAACAGTACCATATCTGATCAGGGGGCGGGCAAGAATTTCGCTGTCGCTACGGTAGATTACGCAAGGGACAAAACGGAAGTCGATGACGGCAGTGCTTGGGTCTCTGAGCTCTTCCTGACTCGCGAGATGTGCCACATCGACGAGGACATGGGAATATAGCGGCCGAGTGGCCTGAGTGAGATGATCGCCGACCATAATTCTCTCCTTTCTGAAAGGAACTTTGCGCTGTTTGGAACAGTTCGAACGGTTTTATTGTAGCAGTTTTTTGGAGTATTTCCAAGCTAAGAGACGGCTGACATGCTGGTCGAGGAGATCTTCGGTGATAATTCCCTGCTCGAGTGCCTCGGTCAGCTCGCGGAAACTGGCGGCGTAATCAGTCGTAATAATTAAATCGTTGCCGGCAAGGAGGGCGCTCGCGGCAACGCCCGGTAGCTGGCTGACGGCCCCCATGGCGAGGTCGTCAGTGATGATGATACCGGAGAAGCCAAGGGCTTCGCGCAATAGTTGGTGGATGGCGGGCGAAAGTGAGGCGGGATGATCGGGGTCAATACTGCGGATGTAGTTGTGGCTGACAAGCACGGCCTCGGCGGCGGCGTCGATGCCCGCCCGGAAGGGCGGTAGGTCGTACTGGAGGAGGCTGGGCAAGGTACGCGCATCGACGGCGCCGCCAGCATGGGTATCACGATTATTACCATAGCCGGGGAAATGCTTGAGTGTGTAAGAAACTGCCCCGCTTTTACTGCTCTCGATCACGACTTTGGCATATTCAGAAGTCAGTGCCGTATCTTCGCCTAAGCTACGCTTAAACATATAGTCGCTGGGGTTGGTCGAAACGTCGACGACTGGGGCCAAATTGAGGTTAAGGCCGAGCTGTTCGAGCAAGGCGCTTTTTTGCAAAGTGTCTTCGTGGATGAGCGCGAAGCCACCGGTTTGATAAAGTTCACGGGGCGAGACGAAAGATTGCTCGGCTAGCAAAGGATTACTACTGACTCGAACGACGCTGCCGCCTTCCTCGTCGACCGCAGTGAGGAGGGGGATGCGAGCGGCGGCTTGTAGCTCTCGCATCATGGTCTGGACTTCCGCAGCAGAGCGTCCGCGAAAATCTTTGGCAAAGAAAAGATAGCCTCCAAATTGATACTGGCTGAGTACCGATAGACCATCTTCGTCCGGGTAGCGCACGAGGAGGAGCTGAGCAATTTTTTCCGAAGTCGAAAGTTTGGCCAGCTTCGCTTCGGCAGCTGCTTCAAATTCAGCAAAAAGTTCGGGTGTCTCGGGGCTGGGCGTCAGAGGCGCTGCGAGAGTAGCCAGAGTAAGAATAGGCGTGAGTAGTGTAAAGATTGTCAACATTCTAAACTGATTATACTCTACGGAGCTATAAAAAATAACCCCCATAGAGAGGGTTATTTTTAGGTTTTACATCAATTACTTGATGATGTTGGTCACGACACCAGAACCGACGG
>CAZFGY010000079.1:0-1836 GCA_964518465.1 uncultured Candidatus Saccharibacteria bacterium
CTTTGAACCGCATCGACAATTTGTTACCATTGTAATCGTCGATTGGGTTCAGCTCGTTAAACACTTCGCGTAAACCTGACTTGACAAAATCTGCCCAGCTATCGGTCTGATGGGCAATCAAATCAGGGATTGGAAGCGCTTGGTCGCCTTCCGTGAAGAATACACGGCCGGCGTCAGTTGATGTTTTACTCACATTTCCCTCTCTTTTAGTGTTGATAATCTCTCGCTGAGCGAGCCAAACTGGTGCCACCGCGGAAGATTTGATAAGTCGATCTTCATCAGTTACCCGAGTTTGTAGCGCCGAAGATTACTGCGGTATTTTAGCGCGAGCCTCGCCATTCTCTTGCGCATAACAAAAATACCACTCACTACTTCTTGCTATCGATTATATAGATTTTTTGAAAAAATTCAAGGATTTTTTAGGAGTTTTTGGCTGGTTCGTCGGGACTCTCGGTGTTTGTTTGCAGCATAATAGCGCGATTAGATAGAGGAGCAGGAGAAGTTAGAGACGACACTAGATCGTCGGGCATTTTTTTGGTGCCACGTTCGATCCACCAGTGCTTGATCCGCCCAGATAGGGTATTGCGATTTCGCAAATCGGCTTTTTGTATTTCTCCTAGAAAACGGTCCATGAAGTGAAAAGCCTCTGCTTCTATGAGCTGATTCCGATAAGGGCTATAACCGACATCATCAGGCCTACCATAATGCTCAACATTGAAATCATAGAGATCGGCCAGTTCAGTATCGCCGGCTTTCTGTACGCGATTCTGTAAAACGTGGTAGAGCTCGTGGGCTAATATCCGTGCATAAGCCCAGGGATTCTGGTCAGTGGCTACAGCGTTGATACCTACAAGATAACCATCCTGCTGTACCGTGCAGAAGCCTTCTTGCTTGCTAGGGTCGTCCACGAACATTTGTGTTTCTATGTTGACGCCTTCAAGGTTCAGCGCACGAACTAAGACGTCTTGAACTTCTTGGTAAAAAGTTTCCCGTTTCTTCGGACGACGAATCAACTTAGCTAAGTGGTCAAAGGCTCGGGGTGGCACCGAATTAATAATAGCATTAACATTTTGATCAATGATCGCAGGATCCATACCTTCAATAGCGTCGTGATAGAGCGGATGATCTTGAGCAAGTTCACGCCCTAGTTGTATTTGTTCCGAAATAAGGCTCTTTTGCTCCTGCTCAGGATTCCTGAGCAGCTGAAGACGGCGACGGTTATCATAGGTGTCCTCATACAACTGATCGTAGCCCATAATCTCAGAGGCTGATATGCCTAGCCTCTCGGCGTGGTCTCGATACTGCCGAATATCTGCTTGTTGCTGCTGCAAAATTTCTTCGTGTGTCTCCAGGAACTGCTCGCGCGCCTCTGGAGCCAGTTGCAAATACCCATTGAGCCAGTCCAAATCCAGTCGATTTCGTTCGTACCACTCCGCTTTGGTCAGTTTTTTCAGACGGTCCTTGTAGTACGCGTCGAGCGTTGGCATCCAATTTTGATCCACAATATCGCATACTAGCTCTTGTGTTTCAGCTAGATTGTCTCTCTCGATTGTAATGCCATGTTTGTCACGCTCGGCAAGCGCCTCCTCCACTACTGGCCCAACTTCACGAGCCACGAAATCTGGCATTTCAGTCAGCGAATCCCATGCAGAGCCTTTAGCTTCCTCGGCTTTGGGCTGATACCTCTCTTTCACAAAACTGATTATAGCATGAAAATTGACTAGAGTAAGCAAAACCAAAAAACCACCCTCAACTTGGTTGCTTTTTTAACATATAAGCTCTCAACTTAGACGTTGGCTCGCAGTTAGCCTTATGTTCTTTCGAACTATCTACATT
>CAZFGY010000080.1:0-1703 GCA_964518465.1 uncultured Candidatus Saccharibacteria bacterium
AGGCAGGAAGTATTACCTACTTAAACCAACATGCGTACTATTCCTGGGATGAGGGTAAATGGGTAGTAATTAACCCAATAGGGTACGATGATAATCTCTTCGTAGCGGCTGCTACAGCCGCTCAAGGAGGTATTACCGCATTTGCACAAGGCGGAGCAATAGCAAGCAGTAAGCCTCAAAGTGCAGTCAACACTGAATATGGTGTAGTAATGAACGTCGAAGGTTGGACAGCTTCGGATGATTCAAATTTCACGCAAAATAACAAAGGTACTAAGCCTGGTTGGAGTATTAACATCGCAGATAAAGTTTATGATGCTCACTACCTAGTCGGAAACTACTACCAGTGGCTTACTGCTACAGCTTTAAGTGTTGAGCAAGGACAAATTATTAATGGTGCAGCTGGTAAAAATGTGGCGGATAGTTCGATTTGCCCGGCGGGGTGGACGTTGCCACTTTCTGGAGATAGCAGTGAGATAGAGGGTAGCATTTATACACTAATGCGCGCGTATGTGGGGAATAATTTTAATAAAAACAACTTAGTGGTAGTAGTACCAGATGGCGCTTTTGCAGGAAGAACTGTGCAAGAGATCTTGCTCGGGGAGCCAATACATATGTTTTATAGTGGGGATGTGAATCCCTATACGGAATCGCCTTATACACCTCATACAATTGAAAATTTTGGTGCACTTGGTAAAAGTTGGACGAAAGGTACTTTTGCTGGAAACACTGCAGGGTCGGTACGATTTAGTAGTAAAGGTTTTATGCCGGATTTTACTGATTTTCGTCTAGGAGGTTTTACTAGCCGTTGTGTCCTAATAGATTAGGAGATTTGTGACGGAGGGGCCGAGGGGAGGAGGGGAAGGATGGCTTGCCAGGCTTGTTGCCATTCGGGGAAGTTGAGATATTGTTTGACTTCGGAGTAGGGGGCCCAGATGAGCTCGGCGATTTCTGAGGCTTGTGGGGCGGAAGAAGAGCGTGGCGAGTCGAGTGAGGCGACGAAAAGGACGACGGTTTTTTGGATGTTGAGATCTGAGATGTGGTAGGAAAATTCGTAGCGTTTGGTGGGGTCGATGGTGACGCGGAGGCCAGTTTCTTCAAAAGTTTCACGAAAGGCGGTTTCTAGTTCGGTTTCGCCGGGTTCGGTGTGACCTTTGGGAAAACCCCAGAGGCCGTTGTGCTGGTGGATGAGAAGGACCTGGCCCTGGTGGGCGATGACGGTGCCGCAGGCTTTTTCGTGATTCATGGCTTTGATTATAACATAATGGCTGAGAAAGCTATACTGAAATTTCAGTATAATTTCAGCATATTTTCAGTATAGAGTTGGGTGATGTGGTGAGTTGAGTTTCGTCCGCAGCGGGTATATTGAGACTACTGGACCGAACTCTTGGCCACTTCATGCTGGACGAGTCGGAGGACGAGGACTATACTGGTCGTCGTGGCGCATAACTTATAATGGTGTGAAGATTGTTTATTACTTTAACTTCCATACGGATGTTGAAATTACTGCTTCGCACTCATCGTATTATGGTCTTTCCCTCCGTTGCCTAGTCTCTACTTAGGCTATAGGTATGGGTTGTTGTTCTTTCTATTACTACCTTTCCGAGAGACCGTAGCAGTAATGACATATAGCAAGTACATTAGTACATTTCTCTTCGAGCCTACGGTTTCTTTTAGTCTCTCAAAAAGAAAGGTTTAGAGAATAC
>CAZFGY010000081.1:0-1605 GCA_964518465.1 uncultured Candidatus Saccharibacteria bacterium
TCTCTACGCCTTCTCCCTCCGTTGCCTCTTGCTAGGCTGATCTATGGAAAAGAGAGAAATGTATGACTAAGCATATCATTCTTCCTATCCTAGTAGCATAAGGCAACGGAGGGAGAAAGCAGCAGAGCGTTGATGTGAAGAATATGTTCCAAGTGCATCTGTATAAAATGTTAAAGCATATATTGAGTGGCGATCTTTTAAATTGCAAGATAAATAGTATCCAGATATACCTGCATAAGATAATTTTTTTGAACTTATTACTCCGGCGCGCGCAAAACGTTCATGTGAACGTTTTAGTATTACTTCGTCCGCAGCGGGTGGCCAGATATACAACATAACTCTATCATATCAGCTTTATCGTGCACAGCAGGAGAAAGAGGTTATATTCTTTCCTCTACTACAGGATCTACTATCCAAACCTTTTTTCGATTAGGCGTATATGCTACTTACATTGGGACCGTCGATCTACGCTATAAATTCTGGGGCTTTCCTCTCCGTTGCC
Organism: uncultured Candidatus Saccharibacteria bacterium; assembly: GCA_964518465.1. GTDB lineage: Bacteria > Patescibacteriota > Saccharimonadia > Saccharimonadales > Saccharimonadaceae > Nanosyncoccus. Next base: position 503 of record CAZFGY010000081.1, read on the forward strand.
TAGTCTCTACTTAGGCTATAGGTAAGCGCTATTGTACTTAGAGTTTGTGAATTGAGGTAAAAAAGAGAAGAAGTGTGTTACAATGATGGTATGGAAAAAACTGCGAAACTTTCTGGAGGTCAAAAGCGGTTCCGTCTTGAGCGCGCGAAGGTGAAACTACTGGCCTCGTACTATGGGCATCCGGCGCGAGATTTACGATTAATTTGTATTACTGGTTCGACGGGGAAGTCGACGGTGGCGCACTATGTGCATGAGATTTTGCGGGCGGCGAGTCAGCCGGCGGCGATTTTGGCTTCGGATCAGAAAATTAAGGCGACGATGTTGCATAAATTTTTAAATGATGCATGGAAGGCGAAGGTGACTTATGCGGTGATTACGGCGCCAGCGGAGTCGTTGTCGGCGGAGACGTTTTATGGTTTGCCGGTGTATGTGGCAGCTTTGACAGATTTTGTGTCGTCGGGATTGACGGATATGGATGCGACTAGTTATTTGGAAGCAGAATCGACTTTGTTTAAGATGGATCCGGAAGTGGTAGTGCTAAATCGTGATGATGCGCATTATCCAGGGTTTGCTCAGTTTAGAGGCAGGACGGAGACGATTACTTATGGTGCTTCGTCAGATTCGGATTTGAGAATTGATTACTCGAAGCTTTATCGGAGAGGTGTGGAAGCGAGTTTGAGTTTTGGCAATAAAGCTTTTACAGTTGCGAGCTTTTTGACTGGGGAACCGACGGTTTCATATATGGCTTGTGCAGCGGCAATTGCGACAGCGTTAAATATTGGTCCGAATGCGATTACAGAGGGAATCGCGAACTATACTGCTTCATAAGCTCTCTTTTCCATAGATCAGCCTAGCAAGAGGCAACGGAGGGGGAAGCCATAGAAGCGATGATTTACGTTGGAGGAGTAGACAGTGTAAGAACTAGAGGTGAGGTCCTGTGCGTAGATAGGTGGGCTTCCGACAGATGACCAATAGTAGGTACCGGTACCGACATTCCGAAGTCGTTGGCTAGCAGTCGGGGAATCGATATCGCCGGCGCGGAGGAAGTTTTGCGCGCGCCGGTAATGCCGATGCAAGACCGAATTATCAGTCTATTAAGATCG
>CAZFGY010000082.1:0-1573 GCA_964518465.1 uncultured Candidatus Saccharibacteria bacterium
GGAACTGAGAGAAAAGTAGAGCTTGCTCTAACTTTTCCGAGGTGACGCCCAATGGTAAAGGAATTACGAAGTAATTCCGCTTCCTCTCGCATTAAAAACATGCATTTCCCTTCTCATACCTATAGCCTAAGTAGAGACTAGGCAACGGAGAGGGTAGCCCCGGGAACGTCCGGTAGTGTCTGTGGAATCAATTTCTACCTCCATATAGTTGTATAGAAGATTGTGCGCCCCTTCTTTGATATCTTGAGCAGAACGACCCCAAACCATACCCGACAAGCCAACGCGATTTAAAATATCATTGGGATATGGTAACCATCCGCTGCGGACGAAGCTGAACTTGTAACGAAGTTTTAAGTTCAAAGACAAAATAACAGAGAAAAATAATATGCACATTTTGTTTAATTAACACTTCCTCCGCGCCGGAGACGTCGCTCCTTGGTCTAGCTATCAACAGATTCGAGATGTCGATGCCTACGTACATTTTTGGTCCTCCGTTGCGAGTTCCTCTACCAATGCTCAGATTCTCTACGTTAATCCAAACCGTGTCCTCCCTTCCACCATGAATCCTCGCCTATGGGGCTTCCCCCTCCGTTGCCTCTTGCTAGGCTGATCTATGGAAAAGAGAGTCGTCCGCAGCGGACATGTTAGTAACGTGGCGGGCTGGTATGGTAACTCAATCTATTATAGTGGCATTAATGAAGCCCTTTGGACATTAAGTGCTGCGCAAAAACGTGTTGCAAAAACGATCTATATTGGTGGCGGCGCAATCACTTACTCAGCAACAGAACAACACTTTGCCCTTTCTCTCCGTTGCCTAGTCTCTACTTAGGCTATAGGTATGAGAGAATGATGAAGAAATGGTTTTCTTCCTATCCTAGTAGCATAAGGCAACGGAGGGGGATTCCCAAAAGCTGCTGTAACAAATAGTTAACATTTAGAGTACCTACGGAATTAATCCGTAGATGATAGGATTCTACAATAGATGCTACGGTATTAGACCGATAATAGCCTGAAGCACCCATATAAAATTGCTTTTGTGTGGTATTCAAACCACTTGTTAATCCGGCGCGCGCAAAGCTTCCTCCGCGCCGGAAACGTCGATCCTTGGGCCAGCCACCATCAAGTTCGAGACGTCGGCGCAGAAGCACTCTTTTGGTCACCCGTAACTTATAATAGCGATCACACTCAGTACTTTCACCTTAATCTCTGGAATGTTGTCCCATCCTACATCAATCCTCACTTACGTGGCTATCCCCTCCGTTGCCTCTTGCTAGGCTGATCTATGGAAAAGAGTCGTCCGCAGCGGATGGGTAGGGATGAATTTTGACGGATTAATGCGCCCTGGTCTTAATGCAGACATAACATCGTCACGAGTTAGCTCAGATCTAGACGCATGTTATGAGTTGCTTTTTAAAACTACGGTTTCCCTTAAGTCGACTGACTCTCGTTTTAACGCACTTTCCCTCCGTTGCCTAGTCTCTACTTAGGCTATAGGTATGAGAAAAGGTGAACCACTTTACTTCCTCCGCGCCGGGTATATCAGTCCTTGGGCTTACAACCAGCAGGTCCGGTC
>CAZFGY010000083.1:0-1435 GCA_964518465.1 uncultured Candidatus Saccharibacteria bacterium
GACATAGACCCTCTAAGTCTACAATGCTGGTTCGATTCCAGCTGGCGTCGCCAAGATTGCTAATGCTGCACCTAGACTGGAATCTCTTGGATCCGCGCCGTGGTGCTTCGCACCGGGCGGATAACGATTCCAGCTGGCGCTACCAGTCGACTTGTGTTTGCTTTACTATTTGACTAACTTATAATAAATCGAGGGGGCGAAGCGGATGGGGGCGAGCAGGCTTTGGGAGATTTTTTCAAGACGAATAAGATTTTTAGTGCCGAACAACTTTTTTAATTTAGCGCTGCGGAAATTAGAAACAGACAGGACTTTTTCGATTTTGAAGCCAGTTTTTTTGAACACATCTTCAATATATTTAGGATGGTAGTTGTAAAAACCGTCGGAGTTGAGATCTTTGAGATGGGCTGGTTCGCGACTGAAGGGGTTAATATCGGATTTCTTGAACCAATAACGGAACATTTTGGGTAAAGTTTTTTTGTTGGCAACTTCAATGATGGCAGTGCCGCCGGGCTTGAGAATACGATAGAGCTGATCGGAGACTTTTTGCATATCTTTGAAATGATGAGTAGCACGAACCATAATGAGGGCGTCAACCGAATTGGCGTCAAAGGGAAGATCGTAAATGTCACCGACCTTGGTTTGGATTTTGTCGCCGTAAAGTTCCTTAGCCTGCTTTAACTCGGTTTTGGAATAGTCAAAAACGGTAGCGATTTTGGCATGGGGAATATATTCGTCCGCAAGTCGACCGTAGCCACCAGCAATGTCGACGAGATTCTCGACGTATTCAGGCATAAGCTTGCGCAGAGCAAGGCGGTCGGCCATGTCTTCATACTTGCGATCGGCATCCTCCCAGAAAATCTTTTTGTAATCATAACCGTTATAGTCGGCTACGACAGTTGTCTTAGTGGCTGGTTGTTCAGCCTTCTTTGCAGTTGTCATAATCTTTGTTTATTATAGCAGAACGCTTCTTTGCGGTCAATGTGAAGCTGATGTCAATCAGAGATTTGAGCCGAGCGGGATCGACGCTGTCATCGAGGAGGACGGTAAGCCAGTGGCGTTTGTTCATGTGGTAAGCGGGGAGAATTCCGGATTCATGAGTGAGAGTTTCGATCAGGTCGGGGTCGGATTTAAGATTGATAAAATCAACCTCGCCAGGGCGATTGAGACCAAGGGTGGAATAAGGCATTTTCATGAGCAAAGCGAACCACTTATGATTATCGGTATGGCGGATGACCGAGGCATCTGGGGTGTCTTCCCAGAGATAATCTTGAGAAATACCCGCAAAATTTGCGTGGATAAATTGTTCGACTTGTTTGCGATCCATTGGGGATATTATAATAAAAATATTGCTTTTTGGGAGGAAATTTGCTATAATGCCCCTAGGGTCTCTTAGTATAACGGTTAGTACAACGGGTTTTCATCCCGTCAACGCGGG
>CAZFGY010000084.1:0-1411 GCA_964518465.1 uncultured Candidatus Saccharibacteria bacterium
ATACTGTAGAAGTCACCAGGGCCGGTATAGGGAGAGAGGGTGGAGACGTTGGTGAGGAAGGGGCAGGTATCGAGAGAGGTGGTGGCAAGTCTGCACTGATCGAAAGTAGTAAGGTCATTGGCGACGTATTGTCCGAGGTTGGCAGATTGTGGTTTCGTGGGTTTATTGACCCAGTCGGATATGGCGGTGACGGTGTTTTCTGGGGGATAGGTGGAAGATGCGTTCCAGTTGACATTACTACCACTACTAGTGCTAAGACCAGTAGTAGAGAGATCAAGGGCGAGATTTTGGGTCATCCAGCAATTGCCGTCGGCGAGTTTTGTGATCCAATAGTACTGTTCGTTCCCTTTGCCGTCGCCGCGTAAGTCCTTGAGACGGACGGTTTCGCCGGTTTGGGCTTCTTGGCAGAATTGTTTGGTCATGGATTGCATGGGGAGATCTTGTTCGGCCATAGCGTCTAGACCGAGTGTGACTTTGAGAGGTTTGGCGACAAGGGAGAGGAGGACTTTGCCGCTATAGGTGTCGGCGGGAATAGTTTGGTCGATTTTGGCACCAAAAATGAGCGTGTAGGTGGTTGATTCTGAGGTTGAGGAGCTGGCGACAACGGTTTCGGAAGTAGGGATTGGCTCAAAGGTGGTGTAATCGGAGAAAGTATGAGTACCCTTTGCAAAGCTATATCCCCACGTATTGGGCGCAAATTCGCTGGGAAGTTGTGTTTCGGTAATGCTGGGAATATTGGTAGAATTGTCTGGAGACTGACCGACAAGGAAATTATTTTCTGATTGGAGATAAATTTGGTAGCCGCTAGATTGAGTAACATTGATTTCGATGTTGGTTGCAATATTGCTGAAGGTGCCGTTTTGTTTGGGTGCGAGTGAGGTATTGAGATGAGAATTTTGAATATTGAGCTCAACGGTCGGTTCATGCCAAGTAATGCTGCGAGAGGGATTCGTACTGTCAGCATGGGCAGAAGAGATTTGTAGCGGGAAAAGGGTAGTGATCAGAAGAAGTAGGAGTGTAACGATAGAAAAAAGTGGGATTAACCTCAAGCAAGGTTTTGGTTGGTTGATGATGTAGTGCACTGACGCCCTCCTTTTATTCTAGTTATAGTCTATGGCGCCATATACAAAAAACGGCACCGTAAGGGTGCTACAATAATCAACGTCCAGTGAACTTTTGTGTTGACGGAACAACGACTATTCCCAATACGGTGCCGTTTTTAACCGTCAATACAAAAACAAAAGTGTTCACTTATAACGTATAATTATTGTAGCAATTCTAGTATATCATGAATTATCAAGCTTGTGTATATTGTTGGCTATGCAGCTGCTGACTATGTGATTCTTGGTGCTTCCCTTCTTCCTATCCTAGTAGCATAAGGCAACGGAGGGGGAAACCAAAGAAACGGTGA
>CAZFGY010000085.1:0-1375 GCA_964518465.1 uncultured Candidatus Saccharibacteria bacterium
GGATATTTACTTCGGTGATTATCCTTGGATGACCGATCGGGCTACCTTTATTATCAACGGTACCGAACGCGTGGTTGTTTCGCAACTCGTGCGCTCGGCCGGCGTTTTCTTCACTGCTGATGAAGTAAATGGTAAGCGCTATTATGGTGCTAAGGTGATCCCGGGTCGCGGTGCTTGGCTCGAATTTGAGACCACAACTAGCGGCTGTATTAACGTCAAGATTGACCGCCGTCGCAAAATACCCGTCACCACTTTCTTGCGCGCACTCGGTATTGCCGATGACAACAAGATTCGCGAAACCTTTGCTGACGTCGATAACGGTGCGATTAGCTACATCAATGCTACCTTAGAAAAGGACACTACGAATACTCAGGCCGCGGCTTTGCTCGAGGTCTATCGTCGCTTGCGCCCAGGAGATTTGGCTACCGTTGAGAACGCCAAATCCATGATTGAACATGCTTTCTTCGATTATCGTCGCTATGATAGCTCGCGGGTTGGTCGCTATAAGCTCAATCAGCGTCTTGGCTATGATACACCAAATGATGCTGCGCACCGCACTTTGCAGATGAAGGATCTTGTAGCGATTATCTCTGAGATTATTCGCCTGAACAACACTCAGGAGGCTCCTGACGACATCGATTCACTTTCCAACCGCCGCGTTAAGTTGGTCGGCGAGTTGGTCCAACGCCAGTTCCGCCTTGGCATGCTCCGCTTGCAGCGCAATATTCTTGATCGCATGCTGATGGCTGATCCGAAGGAAGTCACCCCATCACAGCTTTTGAACTCTCGCCCGGTGGTGGCAGCAGTCAAAGAATTTTTCTCCAGCTCACAGCTTTCGCAGTTGATGGACGAAGTTAACGGTTATTCCGAGCTTGCTCACAAGCGCCGTCTCTCCAGTATGGGACCTGGTGGTCTTACCCGCGAACGTGCTGGCTTTGACGTCCGCGATGCTCACCCGACCCACTACGGTCGCATTTGTACAGTTGAGACCCCAGAAGGTGGCAACGTCGGTCTCGTGCTTAACCTCGCTACCTACGCTCGCATCAACGAATATGGTTTCATCGAAGCACCTTATCGTGTCGTCAAAAACGGCAAAGTCACTAGCGAAGTGGTCTATGTCGATGCCGCGACCGAGCAAAAAATGATTATCGCCGACGCTTCCGTGAAGTTAAATGACAAAGGCGAGTTTGTCGAAGAATGGGTTTCCGCCCGTGTTAACGGTCGCCCTAGCCAGGTCGCATCGAATCTAGTTACCCATATTGATGCTGCTCACAAAGAAATTCTGGGTACGAGCGCCAGCTTGATTCCATTCGTCGAGAAGAACCGTGTCGACCGCTCACTCATGGCCTGCGCCATGCAGAAACAAGCTGTTCCT
>CAZFGY010000086.1:0-1246 GCA_964518465.1 uncultured Candidatus Saccharibacteria bacterium
TCCTGCCGGAAGGAGGTCCACCCGGAGGGTCTCTTTCTCTTCGACGAGATATTGTTTACCGCCGATGAGTACAACTGCTTTCTTCATACTTTCCCTTTTAGCAAATTAATATCTTGCTAATTATAGCGCGTTTTGCTTCCCTAGTCAACCCCTTGTCAACCGTCTCTTTTCAAGATAAGATATAGTCAGTTGAAGGAGGGTTAGTCAAGGTACATTACTATGGAGGTGTTTTTATGTCTTCCGATCAGATCGTCGTCAAAAGCGACGAAGGTTTGACCAAAGTTCAATTCCACAAGTATCCTTTCGAGAGACCTGCCAACATTCACTCCGAAATTTACCTTGATACGGGCTCTGAGCACGGCCATTTCGTCTGCCAGCCAGTCGAAAAGCCCTCGTCTCCGTCCGCAGCCATTTGGCGGTTTTATTTGCAAATGCATCAAGGCAATTTTGTTGTTCGCAGTGGCCTCGGTCTCTACGGCTGCTACCAAGATTATGATCCAAAAGCCGCGCCTGATCCCCACCACAAAGAGTCAGATACTGAGCATGTCGCTGGCTGCATTACACTTGTGCGAGGTTTAGAGATTTTTTATCCTAAGCTTCTCTCTCCCGAGCTCTTCCAGCGGGTACAATTCTTGCTGCAGCTCCACGACATTGGTGAAAACGAGTACGGCGATCAACCCGATGATGGCACCCAAGACGCCGCCGAAAAAGATCGCATCGAACTCACCAACCTAGTGCGCGCCACCGCTTATTTCCCAAAGACCGTTCGTGAAAATATCATCAGTGATTTCATTCGGTTTCAGAACCCCTGCGCTTCGACTTATCCGCGCGACCTTATGCGGGTCGCTCAGCTCGCTCGTGTCATCGACAAAGCCGAAGCCATCCTGTCCGGGATCACTTACGAAAAGTTAGGCACAGGTGGCGATCTCATGCACAAGAAAAGTCATTATGATAAAGCCACTGCGCAAGATCTTCACGGGTTCGAGATGGCACAAGGTGACTCTTCGCTTGCCGCGGTCTGGTCCGTGCATTTTGTCGACAAGTTTCATAGCTACTACGGCTTTTCGCATTTGCTCGGCGTCATCCGTGCCGGCATTACCGAAGTCCGTGGCTCCTGGTTTCCTTGGTTCGACAGCTTCTGCAAAACCTGCAATATTCCCCCGTCCCATTTAACCCCCCCCCTTGACTAACACACCCCCTTCAACTTGAAAGGCCCCTGATCCGGGGCCTTCTCATTTGAGCACAC
>CAZFGY010000087.1:0-1212 GCA_964518465.1 uncultured Candidatus Saccharibacteria bacterium
CGTCCAAGAAGCGCAGCGCCACCCTCTTTCGGGTCGTGTTGTAGCCGAGGTCGGCAACTACCACCCAGAAACTAAAAAAGTCACTCTTGACCGAGAGAAAGTCGAGTTCTACCTGAAGAACGGTGCCCAGCCCTCTAGCCGGGTCGCCCTTGTCCTCACTAAAGAGGGAATTAAGCTCCCAGAGTGGTACAAGGCTCCTGCTAAGAAGCATGCCAATGCGAAACACGCCGACAAGCTTCGCAAGAATCAGCCAAAGGAAGAGCCAGCTGCTGAGGCGCCCGCCGAAGCTCCTGCCACCGAATAATTTCGGTCAATTTAACCTAGAAAAACACCCCGACGAAGATGCCGGGGCGTTTTGTGTGAATTAGCGGCGACGAAAAGCCAGTTTTGCCAGAATCAAAGCCTGCAGAATAATCACGACCAGAATCAGCCAATCGGTCATCGAGAAAGAACCTTCGGAGTCTTGTGTCTCCGGCGTTATCTCAGCCGGGCTTTCAGACGCCGAAGCCCCTGGTGTCGCTTCGCTCGAGATGCTCGTGGCTTCTTCCGAAGCGCTTACGACTTGTTTGGGTATACTGTCGGGCGTAGAGATTTCCGAGCTTGCCGGTGGCTGCGCCGTGTCGCTAGACGAGCCCTGATCCGAGGACCCTTGTCCAGTCTGATTTTCGAACCAAGCCCAGAACTCATCCTCCTGACCTTGGCGAAACTCGCTAAACTCGTCCTGCGCCTGGCCTAAGCCATCTTTCGCTTTGCCGATCACCTCTGGTGCCTTCTCCTTGGCCTTGTCAACCAAGTCGCTCGCCTTGTCCTTGGCTTTGCTGATCGCGTCCGGCGCTTCATCACGGATTTTATCCGCAATTTTTGAGCCCGCATCGCTCAACTTGTCTAGCCACGGCGGCCGACTCGTCGCCTCTTCGCTAGCATAAGCCGGCGCAAGAAGCAACAGAATTGCCAACATGATTGCTGCAAACCTTTTAATGTGCATATTTACACCCCCTATCCCTCTATTGTACCACAGATTACATAAAAAGTCAATAATACTCTTGCTTGCTCAGAGGCTACAAGAATGCTATGATCTCCAAACTTCCGCCCCACTTCTGAGGCGGATTTTCATAAAAATCCTATGGTAAGTTTCCCGTTTGTGCTATAATGGTAGCATATACAAAAATAAACTGGAGACCATATGGCAACCATTGACCAACAATTTGTAGA
>CAZFGY010000088.1:0-1206 GCA_964518465.1 uncultured Candidatus Saccharibacteria bacterium
GTGTAGCTTAAGCATATGCATCACACCTACGGAAGTGCGTTCGTTGAATGGCTCACCAGTAAGGCCGTCATAAAGTTGGACACGACCATCGCGAGCGAAGCCAGCTTTCTCGAGCTGCTCAGAAATAGTTTCATCAGTGACACCGTTGAAGGGTGGAGTAGCAACTTTGTAGCCGAGAGCGCGTGCTGCCATACCAAGGTGAATCTCAAAGAGCTGACCGAGGTTCATACGGCTCGGCACGCCCATTGGACTGAGCAAAACGTCAATTGGAGTACCATCTTCCATGAAAGGCATATCCTCGACTGGCAAGATGCGAGAAACCACACCTTTGTTACCATGGCGACCGGCAATCTTGTCACCGACGCTAATCTTGCGCATTTCGGCGACGTAGATTTTGATCTGCATGATGACGCCAGCCTTCAACTCATGGCCGTCTTCGTGAGTATAAATACGTACGCCGACGACTTTACCAGTTGAAGAACCGTTCATACGGACTGAAGTATCCCGGACATCTTTGGCTTTTTCACCGAAAATGGCGCGGAGTAGGCGCTCTTCGGAGCTGAGCTCTTGCTCACCTTTAGGTGTAATTTTACCAACAAGAATGTCGCCTGGTTGAACTTCGGATCCGACTACGACGATACCGTCTTCGCCAAGGTGACGGAGACTACGTTCTGGCACGTTCGGAATATCGCGCGTTACCTGCTCTGGACCGAGCTTAGTTTCACGGACTTCAACGTCGAAATCTTTAATATTAATCGAGGTAAGCTGATCATCTTCGACAAGGCGTGAAGAAATGACGATAGCATCATCCATGTTATAACCACGCCAAGGCATGAAAGCGACTAGTAGGTCTTTACCAAGAGCTAGTTCGCCGTTCGTGACGGATGCGCCTTCGATGAGAATGTCGCCTTTTTTGACCTTTTGGCCACGAGCGACAACAACGCGCTGGTTGTAACAACGATCATCGTTGGTCTTCTCGAAGTGTTCGAGCTTATATTCTTTTTCACCGGTTTTGTAGCGGACAATGACGGAGATGCCATCAGCCTTTTTCACTTCGCCATCAGCTTCAGCTACGACGACTTGTGAAGTGTTCATAGCGACAGCATGTTCGATACCGGTACCGACAGTAGGAGCATCATTATGAAGCAATGGCACTGCCTGTTTCTGCATGGCGCAGGCCATGAGTGAGCGGTCGACACGGTTCTT
>CAZFGY010000089.1:0-1179 GCA_964518465.1 uncultured Candidatus Saccharibacteria bacterium
CCAAGAGGTATTAGAAAAAACTCGTGAGGCTGGCCGTAAAATCGTGCTCATAGTGGATGAAGCCCACAAGACTTATCTCGGCCCTAACTCCCAAAGGTTGGTCCAAGAAGTAATTAAGCCAGATCTGGTTCTTGAGGTGTCAGCCACTCCGAGCACAAAATTTGAACAAGGCTATTACGAAAACAACACGGGGAGATACATTAAAGTCCCAATTCGTGATGTCATCGAGAGTGGGCTAATTAAGAACAATACTATCATTAACAATGATATTGCAACGACAATTAACGAGAGTTCAGCAGATACGGCCGTGCTAGCCGCCGCACTCAAGCAGCGAGAGATCCTTACCGAAAAATACCAGCAGCAGGGAGTAAATATCAATCCTCTGGTGTTAGTTCAACTTCCAACCGACTCCAGTGAAAAGATGAGTGAAGTGGACCAAACCACCCGTGAAACAGTCGAAAGGTTTATGGATGAAAACGGCATCAACTACGACAACGGTAAACTGGCCATCTGGGTATCTGGTGACCACTACCCCGAAGATGTTAAAACCTCTGTTGTCAAGAATGATTCGCCTATCGAAGTGCTTATTTTTAAGCAGGCCATTGCTACAGGCTGGGATTGTCCTAGAGCCTCAATCTTGGTGATGCTCCGAGACATTAAGTCCGTTACGTTCGAGATTCAGACAGTCGGTCGTATCTTGAGGATGCCAGAACTCAAGCATTACGACGATTCTGCACTCAATACGGCCTATGTCTACACAAACATCAATCAGATCGCACTGCAAGAGGATGCCGACACTCAAACTTTCTTCAAGACTAGATTTAGCCATAAACTCCCAGAGTTCAGGGATAATTTCTGTATGCCAAACATCTACCGCAAGCGTGTAGTCGGACAGCGTCACCGTCTCAACCGAAATTTCCGCAAGAAATTCTTCCCCAAACTCAAAGAGAGATTTCAGATTAACAAGGAGGATAGTAAGGATGCCCGACTTCAGAAACTAGACACTTTACTAGAGATAGCACCTGACGAACTCACCATACCAGTGCTCGCTGATGTAAGTTTTGGCCATTTGGATGCAATAGATCAAGAACTATTCGAACAGAGCCAGCGAGTCAAATTAACCGCCGATAAGCCATATACCGAACGGGTATTTAACCTATTCCTAAAATCAGCATCTTC